>NZ_JBLYZI010000007.1:0-98887 GCF_057680865.1 Endozoicomonas sp. Z74 | reverse complement strand
ATCATCTTCTGGATGACGGCCTCTTTCATTTCTTTGGAGTAGCGAGCCATAACTGCCTCTTTTAATCATCTCTCCATTGAAGAGAGTCATGAGTCAAAAGAGGCGACATCTATCCTGACACAGGGGGGGGTCAAAAAAACCTATAGTGGAGCCTATAGTAAATCGCGGGCACAAAAAAGCCCGAAGTGTTTACTAACGCTTCGGGCTTTGTCCTGTATGGTGCCGGCACCAAGAGTCGAACTCGGGACCCACTGATTACAAGACGACTTTTTCCGAACGTTCATACCGGTTCAGAAGAACCCATGAGAGTTTATTAACCCGTTGAATTTGATGGAAAAAATCATACTTGTTAGGTTTTTTATAGTTCAGGTTGATTCATTTTGAATCACTAAAATCCTGCACTCTGCCGAGACAATTGCCAAGACAAAATTCGACGAATAAAAAGGTGAACGCTATGGGAAACACGATCAAAGATAAGGATATGGAAGCGCTGTTTACTTCGAAAAATCCAGAGAAAAAAACGCGCAGTGAAGAGCTCGGGCACCGGGGTGCCGGTCGACTGATTGCGAAATGGTTGGCTCCCGGTTCGGTGGACTTTCGATTCAAGTATTACCGGGCTCGACAGCAGCCGGTTGAGATTGCTATCGGTCGGTTTCAGCCGAAGCGTTCGAAAACCAAGGTGGGAATCACCCTTGCTGAAGCTCGCAGACAGGCGCACGAATACAGCCAGCAACTGCAACGGGGCATTGATCCGAAAGAGTACATCGCCCGGCAAGAATCTCAGGCGAAAGAGGAGCAGCGCAAGCGGGATGTGGAAGCCCGTCAGGGCACGTTTGGGCAGCTGCTTGAGGTGTACGTCAACACCCTGAAGAAAGAAGGCAAATCCAGCTGGAAAAACACCCTGGACGATCTCAATCGGTATGTGGTCAAACCGTTCCCGATGCTGTTGGAAAAGAAAGCGCGGGAGATTGAACCGGAAGACATCACCGACATTCTCGTCGCCATGGCAAAGAAGGGGCTGACCACCAGTTTGAACCGGGTACGGGCCTACCTGCATCGGGCTTTCAAGGTGGGCTGTCAGGCGTATCTTGATCCGCTGCTTCAGGCTGAACAGACCATCAACTTCCATCTCAAGCACAATCCCGTATCGCTGGTGCCGCGTCAGACGGCCTATGAGCGAGCCCTGGACCGACATCTCTCAGAGGCGGAAGTACATCAATTCTGGATGAACATGAACCCCTACATGGCCGGACATACCGAGCGGCTGTTCAAACTGCTGTTTGCCCTGGGTGGGCAGCGACCGAAAGAGATCAGCCGTACCACTTGGGAACACTACGATTTTGACGAAAAATTGCTGATCCTTCCGAAGGCACTCACCAAAAACAAGCGGGAACACGTTGTCCCCCTCAACGACCTGGCGATTGAAATTCTTCAGGAGCAGCGGCTCTATACCGGTCACTGCGTGCACCCGTTCCCGCTGATGCGTGGCTCTGGCTATGTGGTTGACCGACACATTCGCCTGGACTCCCTGAATACGTCGATCCGGCGGTGTGTTCAGGGGGAAGGGATGACGCATTTCACGCCGAGGGATATCCGCCGCACCTGCAAAACCCTGATGGGTAAGGCCGGGCTGAGCAAAGACATTCGCGACCGGCTGCAAAACCACGCCCTGAACGATGTTTCCTCAGTCCATTACGACCGCTACGACTACGTACGGGAGAAGCGCGAAGCCCTAGACCAGTGGTGTACGGCCTTGCGGGTGATGGTGGAGCCGGGGAACAAGGTGGTGCTGATGCCGTTGCGGGCGGGCTAGTGCAGCCAAAAGCTAAAGCCCATACACCGTTCGCACTGAGCCAGCCTGTCGAAGTGCGTAGACTCAACCCTTAGAAAAGCTCAGGATGAATGGGGTGTATGCATATCAACGCTTGATGGCACTAGTCACTTTGTCCACATGAGCAGGAAGACCTTGCGAAGGTCAAACCTGCCTTATCTATAGCAGTTCAGACAAATAACTCTTTGTTTAACTGGGAAAATTCCTACCTTGGATTACCCAGTCACTTTTGCACCACTTTGGTGTAAGCCGACAATTCAGTAACAGACAACACAATCATCATACTGATTTTTGATGATTTTCCCTGTCCGCTAACCAACCATGCTAAGGTCATCAAGAAACTCAGATTCAGGATCAACACTAGTGACTAACAGATAATCCCGGGCCCGTGTGCACGCCACATAAAGCAAATGTCGTTCAGTAATATAAACCTCGTCCAGATCAGCCTCATCCTCAACACTCTCGATGCGTTCTTGCAAGGGGATGATTTCATCATCACAGGCCATGACAACCACCGCTTTAAACTCCAGTCCCTTGGCAAGATGCATGGTACTGACTGAGACCTGACCGGTAATCGTAGCGACCTTATTGTCTAACACCCGGAACGGTATGCCACCTTCATCCAGTGCAGATAAAGCCCGGTCAACTTCATTGTCTGAACGAACAAATACACCCACCTCATGGGGCTCAATGCCTTTTTTTAATGAGGCTTTAATCCAACTGGTAACCGTCTTCGCTTCCTCTTCCTCAGAGTCAAGGATACGAATATCCGGAGAGGGACCATTGAAAACAGAGATCGTACCCGTACGCTTCTCGGAATTACCATCACCATCAGAAATCTCCTCGTCAAGCAGAAGGTCCGCCTGCGCTCGAATCTGGTGGGACGTTCGGTAATTGATATTCAAGGTTTTCGATCGACCGCGAATATCAACCCCCATGGACTTCCACGAGAAAGGCTGCTGAAAAATTCGCTGTCCAAGATCACCGGCAAAGAACAGCCCATCTTTTCGAGTAGCCGTCAGGGCTGCGAGAAAGCCCAGCTGAGCCATGCTCAGATCCTGCGCCTCATCGACAACCGCGTAATCAAAAATCGGGTGCTTACGGCTTGCCAGTGCCTGAGTGAGGCGGTTATACATCATCGCTGGTGTGATTAAACCGGCCTCGTTGATTCGCTCAAGAACCTTACCAAAAACAGACCAAATCTCACGGCGCTTCTTTTCCGTCAGGCGAACCTTGCGTCCGAGCCGCTTCGCGCCAAGGTAAGCCTGTTCACTAGTGACCTGTTGCGCATCAACCACATCCCGCCACTCACTGAGCAAAAATCGTTCAGAGACACTGCGCTCAGCTGAGTCATTTGCTGCTTCTTTTACGAATTGTTTGATCTGGTCTGCCGTTGCGATAACGGGCTTGTCAATGTGGCTACGGTACAGTCGCTTACCGATCGCCTCCATAGACAAAACCTCAATTCGTTCCGCAAGCCTCGGCTGCTTATGCACCAACAGGCGAAGTTTCACCAACAGCGCATTGGCAAGGATGTCGGAGAAGGTCGTCAACAGAATACGTGCATCGGGGCAGGCATTAGCCAGATGAACCGCCCGGTGAAGGGCGACAATGGTTTTACCGGTCCCGGCGGAGCCAGAGACCCTGGCAGGCCCGTTGTATTCACGCTCGACCATTTGCCGTTGGGACGGATGCAGAAAAATCGCCCACTTTTCCCAGGGGGCTTCCAGTGCACGCTCCAACTCCTCGGCATCGGTCATCACCCGGAAGCGACGCATAGCATCAGGGTGATTAAACGGATTATCGACCTGGAAGCCAAGCACAGGTTTCGGAGTGCCGCCGGTCGCGATTTCCAACAACGCCTCTGCCGCCTCAGAGGGAAGGTGGTCAGCCAGATCAAGCAGCGTATCTTCATTGGCCTGTTTGACGTCGTTCAGCCAGTCCACCGGAACGCCGTAACTTAACAGTTGATCATCGGAATACGGTTTAAACAGGAGCGGCTTGAGCGTTTCAGAAGATGGAACGTAAACCGGAACAGCAATGGTTTTAACGGTCTCCCGAACCTCAACGAGCTGGGCCGCACCGGTCTTCGGGTGGGTCTCCAGTTTTCGTTTGGCTGCCCACTGATACGCTTTATCGTGATGATCTACATAGCAGAGCAACAGGCTGTTATTTGACTTGTGAACAATGATGCGAATATCCATATTCACGCTGACCGAAAAGAAATTCGGATCACGCATCTTTTCCAGACGATGAAAACGAAGCCCGGCTTTGGCCGGGTCCATTTGCAAGTCGAATGCCGTCTGTTTAGTGTTTTTCTGTTCCTGACCGGTCAGCCTGGCCAAACTGTCCGTAAAGGTGTCGGCAATCCGAAACTCCATGCAACGTTACTCCTTAACTGAAAATACCTTCATCACTTCATCACCCAGGTGGTTGATCACCTTCACCGCAATTCGACCGGACAGGGGCTTATCGAAAGGTCGCGACAAATCGCTGTTCAGGCTGTCCCAGGCTTCCTGATTAATTTCATTTTTCAGGGTGGTTTTCAGGGACTTGTACGGGTCGTTAGCCCCGAGAAAGTAGGCATGACGAACAAAGAAACTCTCTTCGTTGTAGTCGGTGTCCACAAACCAGCAGGCGATGTCCTTCGCTTCATCGGTACGAATTTCACCGGTGCTGGGGTCAAACACATCCACACCGTGAATCTGCACCTGAATCTGGTCGTTATCGGCGTCGAGAATTTCAATATCCGGCTCGCCGAAGATCACAAACAGGTTGCCCTTGCCGGTGTTCTTCAAATCCTTCGACATATGCAAGTCGGCGTTCATCCGAGCCTTGAGTACCTGTATACGGCCCAGTTTGGCGAACTCTGAGGCGTGCCCTTCGTAACTGAAGGCGCAGGCTATCAATACATCAAAATCCGCGTCACCGGCTTCCCTGGCCGCCGAGACCAGATCAGCACGACCGACCGTACCAAACTCAGGGCCGATAAAGATGGCGGCACGTTTCTCTTCACCGTCTTCCCCCCCTTCCTGATAACGACCTTCAGCACAGATCAAATGACCGGGCCAGGGCTTCAGTGAGGTAAAGTCAATTTTGTCGCTCTTGTTGGCCTGCTGAACACCGGCGGTTTGTAGGTTGTCCAACACCATCTGGGCAAAATCTTTACCTTCTGCTTCTTTCTGTGTCCGTTGCAACGGGTCAATCAGTTCGTCGTTCTCATCCAACCCCAGGGAGCGGTGAGGCGACAAACTCTCGACGGTAAACGGCCCCGCCACCCGCACCTTTTTCGGGTCCACATAGGGCTTGTCGTAGAGGTACTCCTGGTCGGCCTTAGCGGCGATGGAGGCATCGATATCCTTTTGTCGGGCAATCCGCTGCTCCCACCACTGCTGATGGAGCTGAATTGCTTGCTCGTCGGTCCAGAGGTCGATGGGCTGTTCCGGCAGGTTTTTAAGGGTATAGCTTCGGCCTTGCTGCCGGTTCAGTTTTAACAGGGCGGTCTGTTTGGCCTTGTTGGATTTTGCCTTGTGGACTTTTTCCAATAACTTTGCATCGACTTCCGGCCACGGTGAGCCCGGCTCACGGGGGATTTGCCACTCTTCCCAGTTCGCACCGGTGGCCTGGTTGAGTTGTTCTCTCAGGGGTTCCAAGTGTTCCTGAAATTTGTCCCAGATCACGTCGATTTCGGTATTGTTGGCGATAGATTTTAGAGTAATTCGAGGAACTCGTTCATAGACAAATCCATGGCGCACGTTATTAAATGTAGCCGCTGCTGAAGGTGAAGATCTTGTAATTTCAGACTCTTTTAACTGCCCTTCAGGACTATCTGAAAGAAAGTAAAAGGGGTACTTGGCTCCCATTATTCGGGCACGTGCAAGTGCTAACGAAACCCGCGATGTATCAGCAGTTATCCATCGTCGTCCAATTTGCTCGGCAACATAAGCAGTTGTTCCAGAACCACAGGTTGGATCTAGAACTAAATCACCAGGTGAAGTTGCCATCAGTAAGCAACGCTCAACTAAAGACTTCCCCGTTTGCACAACATATATTTTGGGGTCAGTTCTACTCTGAACGCTTCCGCCAATATCTGTCCATATGTTTGTTTTTTGAGTTACTGCCGAATCTTCGAAGTAGCGCACATAACCGAGCTTACCTTTTGAACTAACAGAGATTCGATTTGCTTTTGCTAGTCGAGGCATCCCCGTACTTGGATTTGTCTTCCAATGGCTATTACTACCACAATTAAAAACCTTATGCTGAAAACCAAATTCTCTAATGGTGTTGGCCGAACTACCCTGTGAAATGATATTATCAATCCGAAATATACGGTCCCCTGAGTCAGGGCTCTCGATTTCTCTGAGAGAACAGCGTAAACCATCTGCAAGCTCTATCTGATCGTATTTCGATTTTGGATCTGTCAAAGGCGAGTTTTTAGGGTGATAAAGGCTATTACACTTTAATAAATCAATGTTTTTTGAATACCAAAGAAGGTAGTCACCGGCTCGACTTAAAGTGCCGGAAGCAAGGCCTCCAGTAGTTACATATGTTATCTGTGAAATGAAATTTTTATCCCCAAACACTTCATCCATCACCATTCTTAGCCGGTGAATATTCTCCTCACTTATCTGGACAAAAACAGATCCTGAGTCAGCCAATAAATCGCGCGCGATAACAAGCCTGTCACGCATATACGACAAATAAGAGTGAACACCGTCCTTCCAAGTGTCCCGAAACGCTTTCACCTGCTCTGGCTCGCGGGTGATGTGCTCAGCCTTGTCTTTCACATCCCGACTGGTGGTTGACCACTGAAAGTTGGAATTAAACTTAATCCCATAGGGTGGATCAAAATAGATGCACTGCACCTTGCCTCGAAGCCCTTCCCGCTCCGCCAGAGACGCCATCACCTGTAGGCTGTCTCCCAGAATCATCCGGTTCGACCAGTGCTGATCGTGCTGATAGAACTCGGTTTTTGCGTCTTCATCGGGCAGGCCGTTAAAGTCGGAGAACAGGTCCGGGTGTTCATCGTCCGGCTCCTCCCCCACCTCGGTACGGCGCTTCAGGTCGTCGATCAGCACCTTGGGGTGCACCTTTTCCTGAATGTAGAGCGGCGGTGCATTGACCACCAGATCGGACTCATCCTGCTCATCTTTGCCACGCCAGACCAGCTGGGGGTCCAGGTCTCGGTTGCGGCGTTCGTAGGCGACCCGGACGGACGCCTGCTGCTCTTTATCCATCACTGACTGGTGTTCCGCTGTCGGTATGTTTTTGCGTGCTGCCTCTTCGTGGGTCAGCGTTTCGACAGTCAGTTTAGGCTTTTTCTGGGCCATAATGGCTGTTCCTTTATTGCAACATCGTTCAGGCTTTGCCTGAAGCGAGGGCTTCCGTAATCATGGTGTTGAAGGCTTCCCGAACTTTCTGTTCAAAGTCGGACTGCATGGTAAAGACATCGGTCAGTTCAACGAAGGCCCAGCGACCGAACTGACCGGTATGGTTAACACCGGGCACCCAGTAGGTGTCCATGGTCTCTTTTTTGATTTCGGCATCAATGCCCCGGTAGCCCTTGATCTCGACCACCAGATTTAACAGGTCATCTTCTCCACGACCATCGTCAACCCGAACAATGTAATCGGGCCGGTACATTCGGGAGGTGGAGCCCTGCTTGTAAGGCACTTCAAAGCCCAGGCTGTGGTTTTTCACATAGCTTTTGACCTTGGGGTGTTGCTCCGCGATGCGGCAGAACTCCGCCTCCCAGCTGCTGTCGAGGATCGCCCAATTGATATGGCACCGGCGGGAGTCGGTCTCCCAGCGGTCGGTCTTTGATGTGGTGAAGCTAACGTGTGTGGTGCTGCCGGCAGGGTTGTAGCTGTCGAGCACGGCCTTAACCGGGTTTGTGCCTTGGTGTTTTTTGGTGATCGCCGCCGTAATCCGCTCACAGGCCATCTCTGCCAGTTCCATATACATCAGCTGTGCTGGATAGGTGCCCCCTTCACAGATCAGGTGATTATCGACCCACTGACGTACGATGCGCTTTAGCTGGCCGAACAGGTGCAACTTGGGTTCACCGCCCTCATCCCGCCATTTGGAGTACAACAGGTGTTTGGTCAGATGCATCAGCAGCGTGGACTTACGCCGGTGTTTCATATGCTCAAGAGTCAAGTTGTTGTCTTCACCGATAATGCCCCGGTTGGTGTTCTCTGTTGGGCCAACCAGAGCCGGGGTCAGCACCAGAGTCGAGTCACTGGTAAAGATTGCCGCCAGTTTTTCATCGGGTAGCTCAACCCGGTAACCCTCAACCCGGGGAAAGGTGATTTCCAGATGACTACGCTCGGGGTTCACTGCTTTTACATGCACGGTTTCACGGGGTGGCTTGGGCTTGGAAACCACAGGCTTGGCGGTAAAGTCGAAGGGTATGCCCAGGACATCGGCGTACTCTGTGTTGAACAGCCCGTCCTCATTCAAGTCATAGGAGAGCCTGCGCAAGGCTCGACCCACCACCTGCTCACAGAGCAGCTGTGTACCGAAGGTGCGGACACCCAAAACATGGGTCACGTTGTTGGCATCCCACCCTTCAGTCAGCATCGACACGGAGACCACACAGCGAACAGAGCCACCGAGTTTCCCGGCCTTGCCGACAGTGTTCATCACCTCCCGCAACAAATCCTGTTCCGAGATTTTTTCGGCCTGCTGTCGGTCGCCGGTGCGCTGAATAATCTCACGACGGAACTGCTCAATCTCCTGGGCCGCCATCTGCCGGAAGTTTTTATCCAGGGCTTCGCCCGATTCAAGCTGTTCACTGTCGATCAACAAAGTACGGGGGCGTGCGTAGGGCTCTCCGTTCTCGTCGTAATTTCTGAACAGGTCAAACCGGCCATTGACCAGTTGAGAGGTGCCGTCTGCGTTTTCTCTATGAAAGCCGGAGATGAAGTCGTATACCAGTTTCGAAGTTGCGGTGTTATTGCAGACGAAAATGAAACAGGGCGGGACTTTTGCCCCGCTCTCCTGCCAGAGATTAAATGTTTTGGCATAATGACCGTAGAGTGCTTCCATGGCCGTATTAAGCATGGTGGGCAATGACAGAGGGTCCAGTTTTGTACTGGCGCCACGCCCCTTTTTCGGCATGCTGGCTTTGATATGTTCCCAAAGTTCCCGGTATACGGGCATTTCCCCCTCATTGATGTTGTCTGCCACGGGCACACGGGGGAGTTTAACAATACCGCACTCAATGGCGTCCATGAGCGAGAAGTCGCTCATGGTCCACGGAAACAAAGTACCCTCGGCATAACCTGATCCAGCCAGAAAAAAAGGAGTTGCGGACAGGTCAACCACACGGGAGATTCCCATCTTTCGGTTCACCATTTCCAGGCCGGAAATCCATAACCGTGCCGCTTCACTGTTTCTTTGTGCCTCTGTCTTCGCCTCACCGGTCAAGTCAGCGTCATCGGCTTCAGGGGGCTTCTCACGGTAACAATGGTGGGCCTCATCGTTGATGACCATGATGTTTTTCATGCTCATCAGGTCACCCATCACCCGTTGAATCATCTGACCTTCTGTTTCCAGAGTATCTATCCCTGTGCCGGTACGCCCTTTGATCAGAGCACGACCACCGGAGGAAATATCCATACGCTCACGGAGTTTAAATGCGTGATAGTTGGTGATGACAATTTTGGCCCGTTCAAGGTCCGCCAGCATATCCTGTGGAACTAACTCACGGGTGGAGTAGTAGTTATCCAGATCGTTGGGGAGCAACACTCTTAGCCGGTCTCGTATCGTCAGGCCGGGAGCCACAACTAGAAAACCTCGGGTGTACTTCTTGCTGCTGGGTCGTCGAACCGAGTTCACCGTCTGCCAGGCAATGATCATTGCCATGACCGTGGTTTTTCCGGCCCCGGTCGCCAGTTTTAAAGCCAACCGCATTAACCCAGGGTTGGAATCTTTATTGGCACTGTCGAGATGATCAAGAAACTGCTTGCCTTTGGCTCCCATCTTCGGGGCCACTTCGGTCAACCATATGATGGTTTCAACCGCTTCTACCTGACAGAAGAACGGTCGAATGCTACTGAACGAGTGGTTTCGCCAGTATTGAAGCAGTCGTGCTGTGTCCGGTGTGACATTCCAGTTATTTGGGTTCGGTATCTTACGCCAGTCATCAACATGCTTTCTCATCTCATTGATGATCGAGCGCAAATCATAGGTCTGATTACCGGACGATATACTGGTATTACTGAGAGCTAGAGAGCCCTGCTGCTTAGGCGATTTTCGGCGCTTTGGTTTCGGTATAGGGGTGATGAAATCTGCTTTACGACGGTGCTCGGTTATTTTTTGCGTAGGCTGGCCGCTATCATCCAACTCCCAATGTCGGGACGGATAGTCGTAGGGCGAATTGAGAATGGGTTGATCAAAAAATGGGTTAGTCATCGCGCAAGAGATTTCCGTATCCAGAGAAAGCCCACGATTCACACCCCTTTAAGGGAAGGTCTTGTGGGCTATCTCAGACCGGCATGAATCTATATGGAGATTACAGAATAAATCAGAGCTAGCTTACTCCAATTTGTTGCCGTTGTATCCATCCAGATGTTACGTACTAAGACGACGAATGACCGTTACGCAGGGAAAGGCTGGGAGGGTATATGCAGGGATCAGGTTCAGTCGCTACCCTCCAGCATCGCCGAAAAATCCTGCCTGCCCAACACCCGCACGATCAAGACACCTTGATTGGATTCAGTGAAGTAGACGGCATGGGCGCGAAGCACACTGCGACGGAAGCCTGCTTTGATGTGGTGGATGGCCGGGTAATGATTCGGGTGGGCAGCGATCTTTTCAAGGTGGCTGTTCAGGCCATCCAGATAGGCACAGGCCTGATCGATTCCGAATTGATCCAGCCCGTAATCAAACAGCCGGTCGATGTCTTTGGCCGCCTGTTCCGTAAGCCGGTAGTTAGCCACGACGTGCCCTCCGCTTGAGCACTTCCTGTTTGATGTCGTCAATGGTGCGGTCGCTGAGTCCGCTGGCCTCTCCTTCTATCAGCGCGTCAGCCAGAGCGTCAATGGCGCCCTGCCGCTTACGGGCTTGGCGGATCAGGTCGTTCACCGCCTCGCTTTTGCTGGCGTACTCCCGGCTCTCAACCTGAGCCTGCAACCATTGGTCGTTGGGTTCGCTGAGGGTGATGCTTTGACGGGTCATGGTGCCTCTCCACGGTGGTGCATAATTACACCACATTAGCATTTGTACAGACAGCGTGCGTCACTATCTGCGCTGTTATTGTCTTGACCAAAGGAGGCCGACTGGGTATGCACCTGATGGACACGCGTATTTTTCGGCTCTAATCATGGAACGGTTTAGGCCAAAGCCGATCGAAAACGTGGCGATTTGCGGCAGAATGAACTCAGAAATGAAAGGCTTATGACGCATACATGGTGTCGAGATTATCCCTACTCCAGATGCACCAGGTCTCAATTTGATAACTAACAGCTATCTAAACCAATAAAACAATAGAAAACTTTCATATCATTTAAATTCAATGAGTTAACTCTACCGCACTCTTTTTCCGAGACTTGGAAAAAAACTTATTAACAAAAAACTTACCCCCTCGCATTGATAAGATCACCACACATAATGCCCTTCATTTTTTTCTTTTTTTCAAGGACGACCACTCTTCCCCCCTTGCCTGAGTATCAAAAGTGACCCGCAAGAACGCTTGTGGGCACTTATCAACGCAAAAGGAATGCATCGATGAAGGCTATTGAAAAAAACGCCAACCACACGCTTGAACGCCTCCTTCGGCTGCCGGAAGTGGAAGTGTTGTGTGGAATCAAGCGCAGCACCATTCGCCGCCTGGAGTTGGCAGGGCGGTTTCCCCGTCGGGTGAACATTGGTCTGCGCAGCGTTGGCTGGAAGGAGTCGGAAATTAAAAGCTGGCTAGAAGCTCTGAATCAGAAGGCCTAAGCCATGACTGTAAAAAAGGACATGAAACCCCCGTCAGCGGCCACTGACGGGGGGGCATCGGAAGTCACCACCTCACACTCTAAGGAAGTCCCTATGGATCACGACACTGGACGTTTTGATGCTTCCATGATCAGTGTATCGGAAGCACAGCAATTCCTCGACCTGCTCGGCCAGGGCAGCGGGGAGTTTACTTTTCAAACCATTCCGACCCACAAAGCCGCAGGCCGCTCAGCCAGGGTGTATAACGGCTCGTTTGAAAGCCACCTTGATAATCTTATCGCCGCCAACCTTGCCGGTGATGGTGTGTTTGTTACGGTCAACCAGACCGATGGTCAGGGCCGTAAAGCGGACAACATCATTCAGGTTCGGGCGCTGTTTGTCGACCTTGACGCTACCCCTCTCGACGTTCTGCTTAAGGCTGAGGTGTTGCCGAATATGGTCGTTGAATCCAGCCCTGGCAAAGGTCATGCGTACTGGCTGGTAGCCGACTGCCTTCTGACTGATTTCAACCGCTATCAGAAAGTGCTGGCTGAACGATTCAGTGGCGACCCGGTGGTGTGCGACCTGCCCCGTGTGATGCGCCTGCCGGGGTTCCTGCATTTGAAGGGAGCGCCCTTTGTTAGCCGCATTGACCGGATTCATTGTGAATCGCCTTACACCCTTGAGTCGCTGACGCCACTGCTCGAAGAAGCACCTGTGGGTGCGGCCTCTGGCCAGTACCTTCCGGGACTTGATAAGGTTTTTGTGGCCAGCCTGAACAAGAGCTATGGCGACGGTGAACGAACTCGCGCCTTGGTCTACCTGGCAGGGAAGCTGATTGCCCAGGGGGAGTCGGACGATGAGGCAATCCAGACCCTTTTGAACTGGAATGCAAACAACACCCCCCCGCTGGCTGCCTTAAAGATTGTCGAGACGGTACACAACATTCGTAAAACCCATGAACGGAATCACCCTCAGAGTCGATCAGCTGAGGGCTCGATTATGGATAAAATGAATGAGGTCTACGCCGTCGCCCTGTTCGGATCAAAAACCGTGGTCATCTATGAAAACGACCACAAAACGCTGTTCATGCCGCCTACCGATTTTTTCATCTACGCCGGTAATATCAAGACTGAAGATGGAAAGTCTGCCGCAAAAGCCTGGATGGCGTATGAACACAGGCGCACCTATTCAGCTATCGCCTTTGACCCATCCGGTAAAAGCTCACCGGATACTTACAATCAATGGAAAGGCTTTGCCATTCAGCCAGAGAAAGGCGACTGTCGCCTTTTTCTCAACCATCTTCAGGAGGTGATTTGTAACGGGGATGACACCCTTTACGAATACTTGCTGGACTGGATGGCGGACATCATTCAGAACCCGGCGAAGTTGCTCGGCGTTGCTATTGTATTGATGGGCGGCCAGGGAACCGGTAAAGGGGTGTTTGTTGAATATTTTGGTCAGTTGTTCGGCGGTCACTTCCAGCGAGTCACCAATCCTGAGCATATTGTCGGACGCTTCAGCAGCAATCTGTCCAAGGCGCTGCTGGCCTTCGCCGACGAAGCGTTTTGCAGTCAGGACCGCTCAAAGGTCGCACTGCTCAAAACCTTGATTACCGAACCTATCCGGATGGTTGAAGCGAAATTCAAGGATGCACTCGAAGTACGCAATTATGTTCGTCTGATCATGGCTAGTAACGATGACTGGGTTGTCCCTGCTGAGTTTGACGAGCGTCGGTTCTGTGTTCTGAAAGTGAGCGAGGCAAAGAAGGGCGATACCGGCTACTTCAAAAAAATCGTCAATGAACGGGATAAGGGTGGCAAAGAGGCCTTGCTTCACTTGTTGATGAATCGAGACCTGACGGGGAAGAACCTCCGTGCGTTCCCTGCTAGCTCTGCCCTGATTGATCAAAAACTGAAAAGTCTCGCCACCCATGAACAGTGGCTGTACGACATGTTGTGCATGGCCGAGATCGACGGAAAACCGATCGAGACCAGCCTGCCGAAAACGAGGCTTCATAACCACTATGTTGAGTACTGCACCCGGATGAAAAAACGGAGCATCATCGACTCGGGTACGTTCTTCAAGTGGTTGTACCAGCTGATTCCCGGCACTCTTAGCAACCGACCCCGTGTCGCAGGATCGCAACACCGGCACGTTCAACTGCCCGCTCTGGCCGTATGCCGCTCTGCATTTGAAGACTGGATCGGAGGCAACATTGACTGGCCCGAATAGCTTGTGGGCCTGAATCTGTCTTAAAACAATGCCAGGGCTTGCCCTGGCTTTTTTTCGTCTGCTGCCTTTAATTTTTTGCCTGATCCCTGTATACACCGACATATGCCCTTAAGACCGACACCTGATCACCCTGAGCCACGGTCATTCAAGATTTTATTTATGAAGTAGGGACGGGATATTTTGCTATTTCTGGACGATTAGGGTGGATCACTTGGATCATCTGAATCACTTTTTACTTTGAATGAAAATGATGGTCAGACCTGTTTTTTGAAATTTGAAAAAATTCTCGTGAGGTCGGAAAGTGGAAATTCACGGGACTCCAACCGTCGAAGCGACCCCTGCCCCCCCCCTGGCAGGCCGCTCAACAATCGCAGACCTGAACGAAATCACTCAGGCACTTCAAAAATGGTCGGCTCAAAAAGCTTGGCACGTTCCATCAACGCCTTACGACCCCTGACCCTGAATACCCCAGATCGAAACACTGGTTTTTCGCTGAAAAAAATCACCGCCCCGGAAGGTTCAACCGTATAAAATCGAGCCCATTCAGGCCTGTTCGCCATAATGGCCGCTTTGACTTCATCGGTGAATGTCGGAGGAATCAGACCTGAAGAGCGGTCCAACGTTCGACCCTTCACCCGGTCATCCTGCTCAGACTTGGGCACAACGCACTCAGCACCCCCGACATACACATCCTGACAGCGCGGCACGGGTGTAGAACGATATCGACTCCGACCGGATCGATGTGGATTCAAGCGATGGGGATAACTGATGGAAAAGCAACGAGGGCAACCACAGGCCGGGTTGTGCACCATTCCAAAGATCTCACTGACGTATTTTTATCGATAGGGCTACACGCCAGGGTGGAAGATATCGGTACGCAGCGAGTGAAGCGTTGATTTAAGGCAGGAAGTTAGCCGGACAGGAACAGAGACAAAAACGAGGGGGCGAGGAACTTGCCGAGACAAGTGCCGAGACAATCGACAGAAAAAGAAAAGGCCCGTAGTGTATACTTACGCTACAGGCCTTGTGCAATATGGTGCCGGCACCAAGAGTCGAACTCGGGACCCACTGATTACAAGCTGAGCCAGATCAGCCGTTAAGTCATTGTATTATATAGAATCCTGATTTTCATTTTCGTCCCGTGACACCTTTGTGACACTTTTGGAGAGTTTCGCGGCAGCATCAGCCGCGTTTTTCTGTTGTACCTTTCTTCCGTCCAGGTAAAGCATGGTGGTGTTGATGCTGTCATGGTCTGCCAACTGTTGCACAGAATACGGGTCGGCACCATTAAGTAACATCTGGGTGATCATGGTAGCACGCATTCCCCAGTGGAACGGTTTCAACTTTGGCAGTCCGGCTTTTTTGCAGGCGTCGGTGGCTTTGGCGGAAACGTCACTGGTGTCAGTGTACCACTGGCGACCGTCCCCTTTATCCAGCCAGTACTTCTCATCTTCTCCCCGCTCTGCCAAATCCTTTTTCAAGAACTCATACAGCACATCGTTGATGGGCTTGTCTGGCCACTTGTCTTTCTTGTTTTCCCAGCCCAGAGCTTCATTGTCGCGGATGCGGATAATCCGCCGTTTCATATCAATACAGTCCAGGGGAAGCTGCCAGATTGCACCGAGTCTCAATAGCGACTGGGTAGCCACCATATAGGCCCGCAGCAAATTACGCATATCCCGGATCAACCTTTCATTGTCTGACTTCTCCCGTCGGGTCATCTCCTTGGATCGGTTGGCTATGCCCCGGTCGTATTCACTGATGATGAATCGCCGCAGCTTTTCCAGCTCATCCATTTCCAGGGTGACCATATCCTTCTTTTTCGCCTTGGGCGCATTGACGATGGGCTTATGTTTGAGTATCCGCTGATCGTAGAAACACCACCGAAGGAACACCCTTAGTTGCCTGGCATGCACGTTCTGACTGGTGACCGCCATTGGTCTGCCACTTTTCCCGGGGAGAGTTTTCAGGTGCTGCAGGAACTTAACTTCATGCTCTTTATCGTAATCACGGATGCGATGATTCTGATTAGCCTGGATGTAATACTTGATCGTATTCCGGTAAGACTTCACGGTCTCTTCAGACCGGTGAATCTTCACCTCTTCCAACCAAATCTTGCTAGCCAGTGAGACTGTCCAATTGTTTTTCGCCTGCTGCTTTTTCTGGCGTTCCTGCTTTTCCAGTTCATTCTTCCGCTGAATATCCCGTCCAGCGGTTTGGTATAGCTCCATCAGTTTCAACTGTTTATCCATATCGGATAAATGGCTTAAAGACTCCACAGAACATAATGTCCGACGGACTCCACGGCGGCCCTTCTGCCAACCGTCCTCCGGGGGGAACTCACCCACCCACTTATCGCCTCTAATGGTAAACAGCTTTCTACTCATCCCCTGCTTCCTACCCAGACAGGCATGCCGATGATTTCAACTTGATCTCTACCAACTTCGTACTCTGGCCAGTTAGAATTTGCAGGTTTTATATGCAGCGTATTAGAGAGCGGGGTTGATTGCGTATAACGCAGAAAGAACTGGTCATTGTTGTTAAATCGAATGACATTAACTCCATCTCTATATTTGCGAGATGTATCAATGACTAAATAAGAGTCTTTCATAACCAACACCTCCATAGCGTCACTGGTTTCGTGATACATCACTGCCTTATCCACAGGCACCCCCAGAACATTCACCAGGTAATTACGCTCAAACAAAAACGGCTGCTTTCCTTCCCAGCCAACAAAGGGCAGAGCAACATACCCGGAAGCATTCTGCAGCCCACCAGAATCCGCTTCCCCTTCACCGGTTGCCAGCCAGTTCAGAGACACCCCCGCAGCCTGGGCGATGGACATCACCTGTTGCAAGCCAGGGCTCTTGATCTCATTCCTGATCAGCCGCGACTGCTGGGACGCACTGATCCCGGTTAGCTGCTGAAGAACGGTTGATCCCCCCAACTTCCGCTGAATGAAATGTATACGCTCCCCAAGGGTTTCCATCTGCATAGCGATCAGGCTCCCGAATCGCAAATATGCACAAATGTTGCAAATAAGGGTTGACATCCCCGCTGACAACGGTATTGTCCCTATATGCAAATTTAAAACATATTTGCGAAATTTGTTGAATTTTAGCAAAAATTTAACCGACGCGAGATTTTTTAGCAGCAAAGGGATGCCAATGCAATGAATAAGAATGACCTTTCCGAACTGCTCACAACATTGCTGCAGCGGTTGACCCAGGGGGATGGAGTCGATATCCGCCATGACCGGATGCTCAGTTGCAAGGATGTGATGACTGCCCTGGGTGTCTCCAAGCCCACATTAATGAAAGCGGTACGGGCTGGTGAGTTCCCGGAACCCATCCAGATTGCCGGGCAGGACCGCTGGCCCACATCGGTCATCAACGACCACATCCGGCAGAACAACCCCCAGTTGCAAGCCCAGGAAGAGCTCCGGCAACAGGCCGCCAAAGCCCTGGAGGCCGCACAGCTATGAGTGAGTCAAACCAGCAACAGTCTTCCCGCCCCCACTTCATGGCCTGGCGGGTCACGACCTGGAAAGGGGAACTGGTGGACGAGCCCATCGCCAGCAGTCACCACATGGCCAGGCTGATGGCCTTTGATAACTACGGGCACCGGTTCCCGGACGTACAAACCCCGGTGGATCTGAAGGTCGAGCTGATCGGGGAGGAACAGTAATGGCCTACGACAGGGACGCCGAGATTCTGGACGCGCTGATCAACGACCAGAGTTTCAACTTCAACCAGAAGAACTCCAAGGTGTTGAACCAGGGCATCTGCCCCCAGTGCAAACGGAAATCCGTATGGATCAAGCGGGACAAGCCGGGCCGGGTTCGCTGTGATCACCAGACCAGCTGCGGTTACACCGAAACCACCAAAGAACTGTATTCAGAGTTGTTCGAAAACTACGCGGAAAAACACCCGGCCACCGAAGAGGACCCCAGGGCCACTGCCCGCATCTACCTGTCAGACCGGGGCTTCAACACCGGCATCATTGCCGAATGGTACGACCAGGGCTATTTCCCCCTGAAGGGAGGCACCATGGCCCCCACCGTGCGCATCGAACTGTGGGACGGGTTCTACTGGGAACGGCTGATTGATAAAAAGCACGTCCTCAAGGCCAAGCGGAAAAACAACTACAAAAAAGGCATTCAGTACGCAGGCAAACACTGGCAGCCGCCGGGCTTCATCCTGGAAGACGACGACGAATGCATCATCACTGAAGGCATCTTTAACGCCTGGGTCTTTCTGCACCTGGAACGCAAGGCGGTGGCATCCCTCAGTTCTGGCAACTTTCCGGCACAACTGCTGGAGAACAACCGCCGCCGGGGCATCACCTGGATACTGGCCTACGACAACGACACCGCAGGCCGCACCCATATGAAAGAGTACATCGAGAAGCTGGACAAGATGGGCGAGCAGTGGAAGGTCATGCTGACCCGAACCAGCAAGGCGGACTGGAACGACGAATTCCAGGACGGGAAGGTGGATGACAAATACCTGAACAGTGCCTTATGGCGGGGCTGCCTGACCATGGCCAAAAGTGCCAGGGAAAAGGCATTCTGGCTCTGGGCGAACCGGCCACAAAGTCGGCTGAAAGTAGAGTTCAAACACTCCCTCTACAGCTTCAAAGCCGATGAAAAAGCGACGGGAGAAGTCTACGAAATACTGGGCATCGATGGCTCAGCACTGGACACCCTCTGGATGGATGAAGACCAGGGTGACGTCAGCAACGCCCAGGCGGCCTTTTATGGAAAACTCACCGGAGGCCGTATCAGCAACTGCCTGCCCCGGTTCCTCTACATCGAGCGTGACCCCCTCACCGATGAGCAGGATTATTTCTTTGATGTAACCTTTCGCAACAGCAACCCCCGGCGACTGATCGCCCTGGACGGTTCCAGCCTGGAGTCTGCCAGTAGCCTGAACAAAGCCCTGCTGGGTAAAACATCCGGGGGCACCTTCGACGGTGACGCCTACGACATCAAATCCCTGAAGGAGGAGTGGTTCGACCACCGCACCACCGAAATCACCCGCCTGCGTTTTGTGGGTTACGACAAAGCCAGCCAGGCCTGGGTCTATCCCGAGTTCGGTTTCCATGGGGGCCGGTTCATTGCCCTGAACGATATGGGCTACCTGGCCACCGGATCCAGCAAGGTCAAAACCAAAGTCAGCCACAGCCAGGTGAAAATGATCCACCGGGAGCACCACGACGAAAGCTGGATCAACCTGTTTGAAAAAACCTTTGGCCCCACGGGGCTGATCGTTATGGCCTGGTGGCTCTGCACCCTGTTCGCCGAAATCATCCGGGACAAATACCAGGACTGGCCCTTTCTGGAACTCACCGGCGAACCGGGCACCGGCAAAACCACCCTGCTGAAATTCCTGTGGCGCTGTGTGGGGCGCATCGATGGCTACGAAGGGTTCGACCCGGCCAAGTCTTCCGTCGCCGGTCGATCCAGAACCCTGGAGCGTTACAGCGCCCTGCCCACCGTGGTCATCGAGGCAGACCGGGCCGACAAACCCGGTGCCAAAAAGAGCTTCGACTTCAACGAGTTTAAAGACTTTTTTAATGGCGGGATCATCCGCACCACCGGTGTAAAAAACGGTGGCAACGAAACCGTAGAGCCGCCCTACCGGGGTGGGGTTCTCATTGCCCAGAACGCCAGTGTAGACAGTGACGACGACGCAGTGATGGAGAGGATCGTCCATTGCCACTCCACCAAGGCACACCATACCGCCCATTCAAAAAAGCACGCCCGGCAGATGGCTGCCATGAAAACCGAAGACCTGGCCGGGTGGCTCCACAAGGCTTTGACCAGTGAACGGTCGTTTCTGGAGACCTTCGAACACCGGCTTCAACAAATCCAGGCCAGCTATCAGCAGCGCAAAGAAGTGGTGCGGGAGCGGATCATCGAGAACCACGCCAAGATTGCTGCCGGGGTCTGGTGCCTGAAGATTCTATTCCCAAAGCATATGACCGACGACAAATGCCGCCAGCTGGAAAACACCCTCTGGGACATGGCCGTCATCCGGGAGCGGCGCATCAAGTCCGACAGTCCACTGGTGGAGCAGTTCTGGGAATACTTCGAAGAACTCAACTGGAAGGAGTATGAAGACCCCAACACCGAAGAGACCGTCACCGCAGAGCGGCTGAACCATCACCGGGACCGGGATCTGATCGCCATCAGCCTGGTGGAGTTTGAAGAGCTGGTGAACAAGCGGGGCTTGCAGCGGTTACCCCTGCACGACCTGAAAAAGCAGCTCCCTAACTGCCAGTCCCGCCCATTTGTGAAACGAATGAACGTCAATAGTCAGATAACCAGTAAAAGCAAAAGCTGCTGGGTCTTCCGCAGGGAGGGCTCCCAATGATCCGGCAGCACTTATCTATTACGCGCACGCACGCGCACACGTTAAGGGGCGTCGCTTCCACAGACCCGACAGAGGATCGGAGAAAGCGAATAAAGCGAACCTTTACCGCAGAAGGTGTTATCAGGCCTTTAAAAACAAGGGGATACATAAAAATAGAAAAGCGAATAAAAAGCGAACCTCAAGAGAATAAGTTAGCTAACCGGAAAAATCATAAAAGCGAATATCTGGAAAACAGAAAATCTAATGAAATCAATGATGTGCCTTTTCAGGTTCGCTCAGATTCGCTTTTAACGCGAACCTCTGAAACTCAATTAAAACAACAGGTTAAGGACGATTTAACCCGGCCATTCGCAAGGTTCGCTTTCTGCGATAAACCGTCATCCATTCTGCGACCAGGGAGAGCACCGATGACTGCCCACAGCACCACATACAACATCACCAGAGAACAGCGCCCAGGGGTGGAAGAGGACCGCCGCAACAGCCTGGCCCGTTACCTGATCCACTGCACCCCGGTGCGGCAGAAGGAGTACCTGAAAAACCTGAAGAATGACGAATTGCGCCAGGACATCCTGGAGCGAATGCGTGCCGAGCTGGCCCGGGAAATCGCCCTGATGGACGACAACATGCGCAAGCTGCGACTGGCCCGGATGTTCCAGCGTTGCCAGCGCAACGCCTTTGATCGGGATTTCTTCAAAGACATCACGGCCCGGGTGAATGCCCATCTGGAAGCCCGGAAAACCGGAGCCTGCCATGGATGACAACACCCTGAACCGGCTGGCCCGACGCTACCCGACCCTGGATCTGCAAAGCCTGCGGATTCTGGCCCTGGTGGCGGACTGGCAGGGCGCCTCCATGGCCGAAATCGCCGAAGAGCTGGGCACCTGTCATCAGCATGTGCAGTTCCATGTGGCCATGATGGCCGGGGGCAAAAAAGGCAGGGAGCACAACAGCATGAATCTGTTACTGGTGGAGCCGGATCTGTTCGACCGGCGACGCAAGAACCTGAAACTCACCCTGGCGGGGGAGCGGGTAATCAAGGCCATCAGGCCATTACTTAAATGAGGGAAGAAAAATGAAAACAACAACACAACAACAATGCCAAAAACAACGCCACCCCTGGATCAATGATTTTATTACCGCCTTTGGTTGTCAGGGCATTTTGGTACTGGGCTTTTATATCGGGTCCCTGTTCGCCCGGGAGATCCGGGAGAAGGAGCAGAGCTGGCCGTTTCTGGAACTGGTGGGCGAAAGCGGATCGGGCAAAACCACCCTGCTGGCCTTTCTCTCCAAACTGCTGGGGCGAACCTCTGTCAGTACCGATCCGGTGATGACCACATTGGCAGGGCTCCGGCGGCTGGTCATAGCCAACGGTAATGCCCCTTTCAGCCTGGTGAACCAGGGGGATGAATACAACTTTGACCGGTTCAGAGACTTCTTCAACGGTCATACATTTACCCTTTCTGTACCAGGCAGCACCGAAACCCAGTCTCCGGCCTTTGAAGGTGGTTTGATTATTGAATCAGAAAAGCCTCTGGCATGCAGCGAAGCCCTGGCATCCAGAATGGTGACGGTAGAATTATCAAAAGAAAATCACACGCCGGAATCAACCGCAGCATTACGACGGTTGCAGCAACTAAGAGCCAGTGATTTAAAACCCTTTTTAGAAGAGGTAATGGCGGATAAAGCCTCCATTCTTGAAACCTATCTTTTTGGTAACCATGAGATAGAACAACACTTTAAAGAGTGCCTGACCGAAGAGAACCCGAGGCTATCAACGAATTACGCTCAGGTGTATTCCATCACAGAATTGTTTCTGACCTGGACGCTGGCTAAATCCATTCATCCAGAGTTGAAACCTGTGAAAGATAAAATTCTTCAGGCCATGAAAGGACAGGCAAGAGAAATGGCCCAATGGGCGAAAGAACAGAGCAGAACAACCCAAGAGCCAGAAGCCGACCAACCCAGCCCCGCAGCCCTGGCCGCCATTGCTGCGGAACTTCAATCCCCCGGGCGCACACGGGAAGAATACGCCGAAGCGGTCCAAGTGCTGTATCAGCTGGCGGAAAAGGACACCTCCAGCGGTCGCACCGCTGCCCAGCTGTTACTCAGTGGCTACAACGGCAGCAACTGGCAGCTGGATGTAACGGACCTCTGCCACCTGGATCGGCAGCACCTTCAACAGGCCCTGATGTATCTGGAGTGTCGGGCCAGCCTGCGGATAGAACCCCACGACGTACTGCCTAACGGCAATGATCGGTTTATGGCCATGCAGGATCGCTGGCACCGGTTGCGTGTGGATAACCGCTGGCGTCGTAACTGCGGGGAATGCCACGGAGCCGGAGAGGTTTTCAAATACCCCGAGGACGAATGGAACGAAGAAACCACCACCTGCCCGGACTGCAAGGGCAGCGGTATGGAAACGCCTGCACTGCCCAGAGAAGAGGGGTGGTTCTGATGGTCGCCCGGCACCTTAATGAAACGGCCTTCAACGAAGGCAGTCACGCCCCGGCCACCCGGACACCGGCCAGTCGGCAGGCGGAGCGGGAAGCCCTCTGGCAACAGATGAACGCCTTTGTGGAAGGTGGGGGCGTGGTTCAGTGGGTACCGGCGGGGGTGATGAAGGGAGCGCCACAGCCCGTGGCCAAACCCAAGGCGCCAGCCAGAAAAGAGACAGCCAGGGTGGCGGCCCTGGCTGAGATACCCACCATCATCTCTCAAAGGGACTAACCATGAGCGACTTTCAAGAAACGGTGTTCCTGAACAACCAGCGGAAGTATCGCCTTCAGCATAACAGAAAACGGCGGTTTCGGGTTTTGTTCGGTCAGCGCAAACCACAGGCCCAGCGGAGGACTTGCCATGACCGTTAAACAGAACACCGAGCGGATGCTGGTCGAAGTGATCCAGCTGCATCTGACCCAGTATGGCACCGAAGCCACGGTGCAAGCCCTGGCGGATCGGCTGGCGGGCATCGTTCAGGCCAGCGGCCACACCCATGTGGTACGCCACGGCCCCAACGGTCTGGTGCGGGTGATTGCCCAAACCAAACCCTCGGCCAGTGCAGAGCTGATCCGGGCCTTACTCCCCACCCGGCATTAGCGGGTGGGATGTTCAGCCTGAGTAACGTATTTCTGAATTGAAGGAACATAACAATGAAAAACAAACTGACCGATTTAAATAACCACCTGTTTGCTCAACTGGAACGCCTCAGTGATGAAACCAAAAAAGGTGACGCGTTGATTGAAGAGATTGAGCGCTCCAAAGCGGTGACCTCTATCTCCCGTGAGATCGTCAGCAGTTCCACCCTGCAACTGCGGGCCATTGAATTGAAGGCGGAGTATTTCGGCCTGGGCAAGGGAGATTTGCCGGTAACTATGGCCATCGAGGGGGATAAATGATGGCCAGAAAAGTGGTTCAGTACAGCCCGGAAGAGCTGGCTTTTATCCAGGCACATTGCCAACTGCCCCGCCGGGAATTGTTAAAACGGCTTCAGAAAGTATTCTGCCGCCCGGATGTGACTTATGAAAACCTGAAGGATCTATGCACCCGAAAGGGGTGGCGTACCGGGCGAACCGGCCGCTTTGAAAAAGGTCATATTCCCAGCCCCGATTCAGGAGCTAAAGGCCCCACGAAAACGTCCTTCAAAAAGGGAAACCGCCCCCATAACTGGATGCCTGTTGGCAGTACCCGGGTATCCACCATTGGCTATCTGGAAACCAAAATAGCCGAGCCCAATATCTGGAAACAGCAACACATCCTGTTATGGGAAGCCAACCATGGGCCTGTGCCCAACGGCCATATTCTGGTGTTTATCGACGGTGATAAAAACAATGTGGTTCTTGATAACCTGGAGTGCATCACCCGACGCGAACACGTTCGAATCAACAAGCTGCGCTGTTATTCCCATCCGAAGGAAGTTCAGCCCACGATTCGATTAATCGGGAAGTTAAAAGCCCGGATCGGTGAGCTGGAAGCGGCGGAACAAGAATCAAATGACCACCAATGAGCAGGCGCTGCTGGAATTGAACCTGGAACTGGAGGCCTTGCGCCAGCAGCGCCCCAGCACCCCGGAACAGCACCGCAGGCTGGCAGCGCGTATTCACTGGATCGGGGTATTGATTCAATTAATTCACCATGTGGAGAAAGAGTGATGGATATCAAACAAAAACTGATTGCAGAAATAGCTTCAGAACAGGGGGACGCTGTTTTTTGTAATAGCAACATCGAGCGCCCTTTCTGGAGTTATTGTTTTCTCGTGGAACTGGAGGGTTGGTGGTATCAAGTGGCCGAAGATTATGAAACTTTCGAGCGTTTACCGGCCTTTGTGAGATCCAGAGGTGAAGCCGGATCATTCATCCGGGCTGCGAATCAATGGTTTATTAAAGGACAGAAAGCCGGTATGGAGGATGCCAAAAGAGAATTTAAGAGCTGGTTTAAGTGATCAACAAGGTTCCCACGCTGGAGCGTGGGAACCATAAACGGGAGATACACATGATTAATGACTTTAAACAGCCTGCACAGTATTGGATTGCTGACATCCTTCAAAATTTTGGAAAGCAGCTTTCGCAAGGAGAAGACCCTAGCGTGACAATCCAATTTAGGGAGGCTGAATTTGAAATAAGGTTGAATAAGCTTGAAGGTTTTTTTGAGCGCAAAGAGTTCTCTATCAATATTCCATCAGAAAATGATGGATGAATATAACAACTTGAATAAAAGGAAAATCAAATGGGAAACGATTACATATTGGATACAGAAACCACCGGGTTGTCTGAATCCTCTGAAATTGTAGAAATCGCCATCATCCGCCTTGATGATGGAAAAGTGATATTCAAT
Organism: Endozoicomonas sp. Z74; assembly: GCF_057680865.1. Classification (NCBI taxonomy): domain Bacteria; kingdom Pseudomonadati; phylum Pseudomonadota; class Gammaproteobacteria; order Oceanospirillales; family Endozoicomonadaceae; genus Endozoicomonas; species Endozoicomonas sp. Z74. Next base: position 73,690 of record NZ_JBLYZI010000007.1, on the reverse strand, counting down.
AGCCTGGTCAGCCCGACCACACCCATTCCCGCAGAGGTGACGGACATTCACGGTATCACCGATGCCATGGTAGAGGATGCCCCCGCCTGGATCGAGATTCACAGCGAGGTCTGTTCAATCCTTGAAAAGGCGGATCGGGTGTATATCTATAACGCCGACTTCGACCGTCGTCTACTGCACCAGACAGCACAGAGCTATGGGCTCTCTATTCCTGACTTTACTGCAACCTGTGTTATGAACTGGAATACCCGGATAAATGAACTTGATCCGTATCGTTTTCGGGAAAAGCTGGTCAAGGTTGCCAGCCGCTACGGTTTCCCCTTTGAAGAAGGCAAAGCCCACAGGGCCTTATACGACTGCCAGATGACCCGGTTTATTATTCCGCACCTGTCCGCCAGGCAGGAACACCATGACCGGTTGAAAGAGAAAGCCAGAAAAGAGCAGCTATACCGTGATCGGGTTCGTGCCAGAAAAATGGCCCTGGTGCCCACAGGGGTTCACATTGTTGCAGGAAGACCCCGCCGGGTCATTGATGCCCAGGGAAATGAATATGGTTACGGCGTGCCCTCGGGAAAAGAATACGTCACCCTTTCCAATCTGCGATTGAAAGACCTGCACCGGGCCGAGTTTGCCGGGATCTGTGTCAGCACATACGGGGATAAGGGTTACTTCTTCAGATTAAAAGAAGATCTTTCTGAATAGTGGATAGTTCCCACGTTTCGGCGTGGGAATTAATGGAGGTTATGCGTGCAAACAATCGATGATATCTTCGAAGTGGTTGAGGATCTGGCATTCAGAAGGTTTTCAGATGCTAGCCATATCGAAAACTCTGCAACTAAGTATCAGGAAAACGGTAATCACAATAAAGCCAAACACCTGAGAATGGTCTCAAGGGCCCACTCGAAGGCGGGTGATGATTTGATGCGGTTGAGGGACCAGCTTGTTAATCATGCCAGTGATCATTATCGCGAAAAGTTTATTCCTTACTGAATAAGTCGAGCCTGAAAAAACAAAACCGGCAAAATCGCCAGTATAACGGTTAAACATAATTCGGAATTTCACGGATAGAAGCGGTTAATTTTTAGTGATTAACTGGCGCGGCATACTAATAACGCGCTATGGAGTACTCCGTGAAAGCCGAAGTAAATGCTCAGTCTTTAGCCGCTCTCGCCCAACCACTGAATCAGCCCGGCACCGCTCTGGTGATGAACCGGGTTGACCAGTCCATGCACCGTGTGTGTGTTCCCTGCTTTGATCCGATTCTGGATCTGGACGCGCCACAGGCCCGAACCAATGAAGCGGTGGAATTGCTTTCCCTGCTGCTGGCACTCACCGAAACCTGTCGATCCGTAGAGGTCACCGACCCGGCCATTCAGGGGGCGGGCAGTCTGCTGCGCCGCTGCATCAACCTGATCAGTACCGATATTCAACCGGTGGATCATTCGCCAGACTCCCCGGAGGATTTCAGCGCCCGCACCTCCTGACGCAGGCTCCTCAGTTCGTTCAGCACCTCTTCCATCAGTTGATCCTTCTGGAAAGAGGCTTCCAGCCGGTGCAGGTATTCCGCATTCTGCGACCGCTTGTTTTCCCGGGCCGACCGGGAAATCCGCTCTTTCAGCTCTTCAGGCAGTCGCAGGTTAAATACTGGGAATTCTCGGCTCACGGCAGCTATAACACGCAGTAATAAAGCTCGCATTGTATGCCCCATTGGGTTCTGTTCTGTAGTTTCACCGTGACACTACGGTATACAGCACACAAAAATAGCGGGTTTGGCCAGGAGGGGAAGGGCAGGCAAAAAAAACGGCCTGCTAAGAAGTGGAGAGGGTAGAAAACAGTTCCTGTTGCTGCTGGTGATTCATGGTTGAGAGCTTCTCCCGAACGTCTTTCGGGAGCATCAGGGCAGAGGGGGACAGAATATGACTGAACTCAACCGTCAATACAAACCCCAGACCACAACTGGGGTTGTTACAGGTGCAATACAGTTTTTTCAGTTTTGAGGATTCCACAACACTGTCTTGAATAGTGGCAATCTCGTTACAGATTTCGCAGCGAACCCTGACACTCATACTCTTATTATCCTGAAAGACCAACTGACCTTGTGACACTATTTATTATGACAGTCAGGCATCCGCTCTTCCAGCTTCAGCGGATGCACGGTGTTAAGTGGCCTCAAAACGCACCTGTCCCCCCGGTGGCAGCCAGTCATTAATATCCAGCAACTGCTCCCGGATCGGCAGGATTTCATTCTTTTCATACACCGCATCCACCTTGGTGATGTCCCCGAAGTTGCTGTTACCACTGGGCAGGACACTGGCCATGGCGGCGGGAATTCGGTGGGCGGCAATGATATCGTCCCGGCTGATGTTCTTGATGTTCTCCAGTTCATCCTTGGTGCTGAAGTCGCCAACCGGCAAAATCTGGATGTCTTTCTCCCGCCCCCCGGGCAGGTGTAAAAACATATTTCGGAAATTGCCCACGCCCTTGCTGGATTTGATCGCTTTTTTAATGGCTTCCTGATCCTCTTCCCCCAGGCCGCTGGAGCTGGAGTAGAAGATGTACCCCATATGGGCACCGTTCAAATAGTATTTTCTTCTGAACAGGGTGGCGTCTTCATTGAGCAACATGGACTGGATCGCCCCCAGGTACCAGGGCACCCCGTAGATGTTCTGGACCACGTCGTAATTCTTGATATGCACCACTTCCCCCAGGCGGAATTTCACCATCCGCCCGTCGTTGGTGATCAGGCCGTAGCGCCCCGGCTCTTTTAACCGGCGCATATTAATGGCGGGCAGGTGTCGGGTGGCCACGGTCTCCCCGGCCACATCCCGAATGCGTTGTATGTAGCCGTTTTTGAACACCATATAGTCCGTGACAAAGGCATACATCACCTTGCGGGACAGCACCTGCGAAGGTTTGAAGCCTCGCATCACCATATTGATGATGAATTCGATAATGGGGCCGTGGAAGGCATTGGCCCGGAGCAACCGCGCCAGGCCATTGAGGGAGACCGGGGGCATATAGTAGTCACCGTTATCGGAAAGCTGACTGCCCACATAATCATTGATCTGCCCTGCCAGTACCGTTTCCGGGTCACCAAATGAAAACGCCATGGCGCTTTGATGCTGTTCAGCAGGCGCTGAAAATGATGGTTTTTTGCCCGGGTTTGTCCTTTGTTTCGCCATCCGTTTCGCCATCCGTTTAGCTTTCCGTGTACTCATCGTCCGTTTGCTCATCGGGCCTCTCCATTATTCGTTGCGTTTATGCTGAATCAGCCAAAATCAGCCAAAGGCCAGAACGCTGTTGTTCTGCTGACTGGTGTCCAGGGGTTCATGGATCAATGCGTGCATCGTGGCCCAGGCCACATCCGCATGACCTGTGGTGTTGGTGCGCCCGGCGCTGTAAGTCATGCCACCGCTGCTGGTGCTGGTCTGGCGAATGGTGAGAAAGGCGTGGGCAAAGTCGGTCCAGTCTTGTGGGTATTCAATGCGCCCCTCTTCAAACACGCTTTTGCCTTTTTGAACCAGCAGGTTTTTAGTGTTCGGGCTGTAATGAATGGCCTGGGCCAGGGGGAAAAATCCTTTGATAATATCGAACACACCCAGCCCAGGGCCGGTGGTATCGACGCCGATATGCTGAAAGTTGAATTGCCGGGTTAGCTGCCGTATTTGATCCGCCTGCCAGGTGAAGCTTTTATCTTTCCAGTGCAGTTTTTGCAGAGCCCGGAATTTGCCCCCGGGTTGCAGCGGGGGGGCCAGAATCACAAAGGAGGCGTCGTCCCGATGTCGGCTGGGATCGTACCCGCCGTAGACCGGAACATTCCCCAGGGGCCGGAGGGCATCGGGATTAAAGTCTTGCCAGGTGTCCGGATCGACGGCGCACGCCTGCAACGAGGCCAGCTGGAATACGCCCAGGGTGTCATCAATAAACACACACATAAAGAGCTGCTTAAACCGGTCCGGGTCGTATTCCAGTTGCAGCTCTCTCTTGTCGATCCGGTCAAAGCCCCCATTAATGGCGTCGTCCAGGGTGATGATTTTGCGCCAGTGGTTATCCGGGCAGAGCACCCCGCTTTGCAGTTGCCTGAATCCTGGAAACTCCACCCGTTTGCGCTTGAACCGTTTGTTGTAAATATCCCCGGTCCACCGTGGGTAGGCTTCATGGTTGACGGCACTGGGCGTACTGAACACCGTGCGGGTAAACTGCTTATGGGTTGCCATGGCCGTGGCGACGTTATACAGCTCATCAAAGTTCCGTATCCAGAACGCTTCATCAATGTACACATGGCCGCTTTCGGACTGGGCCGACATGGAATTGTTACTTAAAAAGTGCAGCCCGCATTTCCCCTTCTGGGAATTGATCATCAGGGGGTTGCCCTTCAGTTCAATATCAAAATCTTCCGCAACCAGCTTGGTGATGTATTTACGAAAGACTTCCGCCTGGCGGCGGGTAGCGGATAGAAAGATATGGTCCTCCCCGGTCAGTACCGCACGCATTAACGCTTCCTGGGAAAAATACCAGGTGGCTCCAATCTGGCGGCTTTTGAGAATAAACCGGTTGCGCTGGTCCCGGGCGTCGTACAACTCCTTTTGCCCTTTATACCACCGCTTGAACCACTTCTGCTTAAAATCCTTTTCCGTCAGAAAGGACAAATCATTTTTGATTTTCTGTTTTTTATTACGCACCACCGCCGGAGCGCCAGAAACCTTTTTTTGAACCGCCTGCACGGCTTCTGAGCTGGCGGGTTCTATTTGAAGTTTGGCATTGCTGATTTCCACCTGGCGAAACTTGCCTAAAGCATTCAACTGTTTAATCAGCCGATCCATTTCATTTAAATGCGTTTCGGTTTTGTCTTCTTTTTCTGCCAGCAGGGTCAGCCGCCGCTGAATGGCGTCTTCCACGGATTCATGGCGCAGGAACGCCTGCCAGTCGTACGCCCCCTGCCAGTAATAGAGGGTACGCCGGGGCACATTGAGTTCTTCCGCAATTTCTGGAATGGTGTACTTCCGGAGATAGAGCGACCGGGCTGCTATCCTGATTTCTTCCGGATAGTGTTTTTTTCCGCTTTTACTGGCATTGGCTGTCATACCCGAATAATAAAACCCATTCTCTCCCCGCTGCGTTTTTTAAAATCGAATACCGTCAAAATCCGATTTAATTGAATGGCCGCTTTGGTGTTGTCTGATTAGGATTCGGGTATCAGTTAACGAATTTATTCATTCATAACACGAGCCGGGATTATGTAATGCCAAAACTGGTCACCGATTGGGTCAAGGTTGCCGAGAGCGGCAAAACCATCGACGGGCGAACCATTGAGGCGTCCTGGTTGCTGGATGCCGCTGAACTCTATTCCAAAGAAAAATACACCGCCATTATCACCCTGGAACACTTCTCCCCGGACTGGGCCGGAAACTACGGCACAGTGGAAGCCCTGAAAGCGGAACAGGACGGAGAGACCGTCAGCCTGTTCGCCAAACTCTGCCCCTCTGATGAACTGCGCTGGATCAACAAACAGGGCCAGAAACTCTTTACATCCATTGCCCTGGTGCCCAATTTTCAGGATACCGGCCGGATGTACCTGAACCAGCTGGGGGTCACCGATGTGCCCGCTTCCGTGGGTACCCAGCAGTTGGAGTTTCGGATAAAAGACGACCGGCAGCTGGTTCAGGGTGTTGAATTACCGCCCCTGACCTTTGCCCGTGAATCGGAAGAACTCACCCCTGCGGAACACTCCCTGTTCAAGAAATTCAAGGCGCTGGTCTTCAGCGCTCCAAACCCCACTGGCTCCACATCCGAGACTGAAGACGAGGACCTCCCCATGACTCCGGAAGAGATGAAAACCGCCATCGCCACAGCGGTGGCCGAAGCCTTTGCCGCCCAGAAGCCTGAAGCACCTGCACCGGTCGTTGAAGGCGACAGCAACGTGCACGAACTGGTTTCTGCCGAAGCCTTTAACGCCCTGAAGGCCGAGTCCGAGCAGCACAAGGCGGATCTTCAGGCCGTGACAGAAAAATTCAATGCCCTGGAGGGTCGCCTGAAAGAGGTGGTGCCTCCTACCGAGATCGACAACCCCGGGGAATCCGGCGACCAGAACCCCGGCTTTTAAGGTCGGCGATTAAGGACAAACGCAGCCTTTTAGGGCCTCCAAGGAGAATTGCCGTGAAACAGAAAACCCGCAAACAATTTAACGCCTACCTGGATGGGCTCGCCAACGTCAATGGCGTGGAGGATACCACCGTCAAGTTCAATGTGGTGCCCGCTGCCGTCCAGGGCCTGCAGGACAAGATTGTGGAGCAGTCCACTTTCCTGCCCAAGATCAATGTGGTCACCGTGGCGGAACAGGATGGCGAGAACATCAAGACCAGTATTTCCGGTCCTGCCTCCGGTCGCACCAACACCCCTTCAAACCGCCGTGAGCCCAAAGACGCCCTGGCCATGGAAAAGTACGGTTACAAGCTGGTGCAGGTGAACACCGATGTGGCCCTGAGTTACAGCAAGCTGGATGCCTGGGCGCACCTGGGCAACCTCAATGACCTGATCCGCCGTTATACCAGTGCCCAGATTGCCAACGACCGGGAAATCGTCGGCTGGTACGGAGAGACCGCCGCCGCCGATTCCGATATCGGTGCCAACCCCATGCTTCAGGACGTGAACAAGGGCTGGATGCAGTACATGCGGGACAAAAAGGCCGCCAACATCCTTACCGAAGGAGGCACCAGCGGGCAGATCCGTTTCGGGGCCGGGGGCGATTTCGAGGGGCTGGATCATGCCATCTCTGACCTGGTGTCCGGTATTCCCGTTTTCCTGCGCCGCAACCTGGTGGCCCTGATCGGTGATGAACTGGTGATGATGGAGAAGCAGCGCCTTTACCAGGCCATCTCCCTGGCACCCACAGAAAAGACCCTGGCCACCCAGGCGCTGATGCAGTTCGGTGGCGTCAGCGAGTGGGAAACACCGTCCAACTTCCCGGGCCGGGGGCTGGTGATCACCACCTACCAGAACCTCTCCATCTATCTGCAGGAAGACACCTGGAGACGGAACCTGAAGGAAGAGACCGAGTACGACCGCTACGTGGACTACAACAGCCGCAACGAAGGCTGTGTGGTGGAAACCCCGGAGCAGTTCGTGGGCTTCGAATTCAAAAACGTAGTGCTTCCCGACGGTCAGGGCGGCTGGGCGTAACCGGGCAGCGTTTAAAAGACAGGCGGTTCGCCGCCTTCTTTTTAAAGGTCTCTTTGATAGGGATATTGGAGTGACCTTTAAAAAGGAATCCATTGCAAATACAGGGTGAGACCATGCAATCAATCATGCAGCAATTTCAGGCCCGGATGGCCAAACAGGAACAACAACCGTCGCAACCGGGCAGCCCGACTCCGGCCACAGCGACGGTGCCTGCGGTCAACGTCAACAGCTCCATGCAGCAGCAGCAGAACGGCCAGCTGATGGCCTCCGCCATGGAAGAAGACCTGAAGACCCTGAAGAACATCAAAAGCACCGAACGCAAGGAACAGCTGAAAAAAGAGCAGCTGGTGCCCAAATACCGCGCCTTTATCGAAGCCCTGGTACAGGCCGGTAAAACCCACCCGATTCTCACCCAGTTTCTGGTGTGGCTGTTTGATATTGGTGAGATAGCCCGGGCCGTGGCCCTGGGCAATTACTGTCTGGCCCATAACCTGGCATTGCCGGAGCGGTTCAAGCGGGAGCTGTACGTCTATCTGGCTGACGAGATTCTTAAATTCTCCCTGGGGGAATTTAAAGCAGGCCGAAGCCCGGAGCCGTTTTTCTCCGATCAGTTTGACCAAGTGCGTTCCGGGGATTGGGACATGCCTGATGCCGTCACCGCCAAATATTTCCGCCTGGCCGGTGAGATGGCCCTGGCACGGGAAGACATTGCATCCGCTGTACAACTACTGGAGCGAGCCATGGATCTGGGGGAAAAAGTGAAAACGCCTCTGGACAAGGCCCGGAATAAGTTGGCAAGGCTGGAAGAGCAGGCAGCACACAACGAAAACGGGCAGGAACCCGAATAGGCTCCTCACCCCACCCGCCCCGGGCGCTGACGGTGCGAACAGTTACCCAGGTAACCGCCAAGCCATCAGTGGGTTAGCCCGGGAACTATTTAGTAGAGAGTCAACCGGTAGTCAACGGGTAATAGAAAAGGCAGACGACAACGTGAGTTTTTCCGGCAAACAGAACACAGTAGAAAGCAAGCTGATCCAGAATCAGCCGTTCTGGCCTGCACTGGATCTGGCGGAGTTGATCAACCAGTACCGCACACCTTCTGACCTGCCATCGGATACCGTGGAAGCCACCCTGATGTTGTCCATGGCATCGGTCAACAGTCGTTTGAACAGCTATCGCCAGCAGCAACAGGACGAGGGCGTGGATGATCTGGATCAGGTACCTGCCGAAACCATCGGCGGGCAATCCATCCAGATCCTGCTCTATAAGCGGGCGGTGTTCTGCCAGGCAAAAGCCACCATTTTGCGGGACTGGCCCAGCATCGACCGACGCTCCGAAGCGGAGAATCAGGCCCGGGCCAGTGAAGAGACCGAAGACCGTTACCTGCAATTTATGGATGAAGCCATTGCCAGGTTTCTGAATCGCAGTGCCGTCAATGTGGAGGCGTTATGAGCCAGATGCTTCAGAGCCTCACCAGCCACCTGATCAACGCCCGCCAGTGTCGCCGGGAAGACATCGACAGCTGGATTGACAAATGCACTCTGCGACCGGAAGCCCGTTTTGAAGGCCAGTATCTCCAGCTGCACATTGAGCACAATGTCTGCACGGTGTTGATTGAGGATTTTTCCGGCAATGCGGATCAGCTCAAGGCCATGGTCACCAGCTGGTTGCAGGACAACGACGACATCAACCAGCGCCAGCGTGACGAGCTGCCAGACCCCACCTTTGATATTGAAATGCTGGATAAATCCGGCAAGCGGTGGGACGTGGATATCTCCATTGAGTTCCTAGAACCGTTACTGGTGACGGAAGACGAGAATGGCTCTATTCACTGGCAAGGCTCCCGCTGGTCCGTGATTGATGAACCGATCATCGACACCGCCACCGAAGAAGACGGCGTGCAGCCCCGGGAGGAGAACCCATGACCCTCTCCATCTCCGTGGATGAAAAACAGCGTCTGGGTATTCAGCACACCCTGGATCTGATGATGCTCACTTCCGCCCGGCGCAAGCGGGTACTGAGAAAAACCGGCCAGGCCGTGCGCAAAAAAAGCCGACAGAACCTGCGCCAGCAGAAAACCGTGGACGGCACCCCCATGCGCAAGCGCCAGACAGGCAAGGGCAAAATGCTGAAACACCTGGGACGGAAGATGACCACGGTCACCCGTGACAAGGGGGTGACCGTTACCTGGAAAAACCGGATGACCGGGCAGATTGCCTACCGCCATCACCACGGCGTTCCGGAAACCTTCAACAAGGCCAAGATGGACCGGCGCTATGGTCTGCCTGACTACGAAGCCCCGGCTACCCGCAAGCAGGCCAAAGCCCTGATCGCGGCCGGTTACCGGCTCTACGCTGGCAAGAAAAAGGGGAAGACCCAGACAAAACGCCCCAGCCAGCGGTGGATTATGGAGAACATGACCATCGGGCACGCCGGTTATCTGATCCGTACCCTGCGGGGGGAACGCAGCACACCAAGCTGGACGGTACAGACCCCGGCCCGGCCATTTTTAGGGGTGACAGAAGCAGAAGGCACCCGGATTCTGGCAAAAGAGATCACCGCCGAGTGGGAACGCCAGGCCAATTAATCACCGTTACTCAATGAGGGAACCGCCATGAGTTTGGGATCAGTCACCGTTAACAACCTGAATCTGATGCAGGGATCGCCCACCGCCATCGAGGGGCTCTACCTGTTTGTGGGTGAAATCGCCGACGGCCAGCAGGACAGCAACCGGGGTAAGGTCCACGCCATCAACAGCCAGACCGATCTGGATGCCCTGATCGGAACCGGCGACAGTGCCCTGAAAACCACTGTGACCGCCGCCATTCCGAACGGTGGCCAGAACTGGTTTGCCTATGTGCTGCCCCTGGACGGCAACGCCGACAAGCTGGAAGCCGTAGACGCTGCCGTGGGTGAAGTCTCCGTGGAAGGCGTGGTGATGTGTGATCCGGTCGGCCAGAAAAGCGACTTTGAGAACATGCACGCCAAGGCCATGAGCATGATCGCCAAGTACCAGCGCCGCACCCACTTTCTGGCCTGTTATCCTGCCATTGATAACACACCCGGCAGTGGCCAGAGCTGGAGCGAATACGCCGCTGCCGCCAATGCCGCCACGGACGGTGTGGCTGCAGACCGGGTCTGCGCGGTGGCGCTGCTTTATCCGGCGTTCCTGGGAGCCCTGGCAGGCCGACTGGCCAACAAGTCAGTTACTGTTGCTGACTCCCCCATGCGTACCGCCACCGGTGCCCTGGTGGGGAGTTTTGCCGAACGTCCCAGGGATAAGGACGACCAGCCCCTCACCAAGGCGGTACTGCTGCAACTCCACGACAACGGTCGTTACTGCGTGCCCACCTGGTACGAAGATTACGACGGCACCTATACCAGCGACGCCACCATGCTGGCTCCGGTCACCAGTGACTACAACGTGATCGAGAACCTGCGTCTGGCGGACAAGGCGGCCCGACGTATCTACCTCCTGCTGGTTGCCAAGGTGGCGGACCGGAAGCTGAACAGCACTCCCAAGAGCACCGCCTACCATGTGACCTATTTTGGCAAGCCCCTGCGGGAGATGAGCCACAGCACCACCATCGGCGGTATTACCTTTCCCGGTGAGATCAAGCCCCCGGTGGAGGGCGATATCGTGATCAGCTGGCCAACACGAACCAAGGTGCAGGTGTTCTTCAAGCTGCGCCCCTATGAGATCCCGAAAGAGCTGGAGGGCAATATCCTGCTGGACCTCTCCAACCCTGCGGATCAGGTATAACCGGGGACGACCCACAGGGATGTGGGAAGTCCCGTAGAGCGTCAGGAACGCGAACGGGAGCGACAAATCATGAGACTTTCCGGAAAAAGCTTTGATGTAAACATTGGCAGCAGCCTGGTCCATGTAGATGCCATGAGCGCCACCATTGAAGACAACCGCACCACGGTAAAAGACCGGGGCGTGCCCAACGGTTATGTGGATGGCGACTGCGCCTGTTCCGGTGAGATCGAGCTGGACTGGGACAACTTCCTGTTACTGCTGGAAGAGGCCCGCAGCGCAGGCAGTTGGAAGGGGCTGAAAACATTCGACATCGTCGTATATGGCAACACCGGCGAAACGGAAGCCAAAGTGGAGATGTTCGATTGCCTGGTGAAGATCTCCGACATTTTGGACATCGACCCCAGCGGCACAGAAAAGAGCAAGGTCAAGCTGCCCTTTGAAGTAACCGGCAAAGACTTTGTGCGCCTCAGTGGCGTGCCATACCTGAGCCCCGAAGAAACCGAAGACCTGCGCTGATGGATCTATTTGACCGAGCCCAGCAGCTGGAAGAACGGGAACGCCAGGCAGTCCTGGCCAATCGCCCCACTTGCAGCAACGCCCCCAGCCTCAGCCATTGTGCGGATTGTGGGGAGGCCATCCCGGAACGTCGCAGGCAACTGGGTGGTGTGCGGTTCTGTATTGAATGCCAGCGTTTTTTTGAGCAGAGGAATAGGCGATGAAGATTGGAATGCTGTTTGCCCGGTTTGTGCAGGCGATTCTGGAGAATTACCGCCTGCCCGCCAGCCCTGCAGCAGTGCAGTTACTGACCATGATTGCCGCCCATGAATCCGGTGGCTTTCGCTACGTGCAGCAAATGGGGAATGGCCCGGCCAAAGGGCTTTTGCAAATGGAACCCATCGGCTTGAAAGAGGTGCGCCGCTATATGGTGCAACGCCCGGGGAAGTTTGAGGAAGTCCCCAACCCCTACGCAGTGACGGTTTATCACCTGGTGTTCGATACCGAGCTGGCCATCTGTTACGCCCGGGTGTTCTGTATGGCTAAACCGGAACCCCTGCCCGCCGTGGATGATATTGAAGGACTGGCCCGGTACGCCAAACAGCACTGGAACACCGATGCAGGCAAGGCCACCTGGGAAGATTACGCAGAAGCGTATCGGAGGTATTGCAGATGAAGTGGTTATCTTCACTGTTTACCAAAGCCACCGCAGAACCCATCGAAGCCGTGGGCAATGTGATCGACAACCTGTTTACCAGTGATGAAGAGCGGCTGGACAAGCAGGCGGTGCTGGAACGCATCCGCCAGCAGCCCTCCCTGGTGCAAGCGGAAATCAACAAGGTAGAAGCTGGGCATCGTTCGGTCTTTGTGGCCGGGTGGCGTCCCTTTATCGGTTGGGTGTGCGGTACTGGCCTGGCCTTTGTGTTTGTTATCAACCCGGTGTTGCAGTGGTGGACGGGCAAGCCAGGCCCTGTGATGGCCATGGACTCACTGCTGGAACTGGTTCTGGCGTTGCTGGGCCTGGGAGCCTTGCGCACCGTTGAGAAGCGAATGGGTACCAGTAAATAACGCCCATAAAGGAGGGAGCCGCTGTTATGGCTGACCGCACTGCGCCTGGATGGCACTTTGACCGCACCGTTAACCTGGCGAACATTCTGGCCATCATCACCATTGTGGTGCTGGGCTTTGGCTGGAAGTCAGCCATAGAGCAAAAAGTCAGCGATAACTCCAAGGATATTCAGCAGTTGCAGGCCAAATCGGAACGGGACTGGGAGCTGAACAAAGAAGCCCGGGAAGAGATCAAGGCCGACCTGAAAGAGATCAAAACCATGCTGACCCAGCTGTTACGGGAACAGCGACGATAAGCCACCAAGGGGGGAATGATGAGCGACACAAAAAAAACCGGCAAAACCGTGGAAGTGATGATGGGTGACACCACCCTCAAATTTCAGATCGGCCTCGCTGAATACAACGACTGCATCAACAAGATGCAGCCCAAAAACAAGGTGCAGCCCGCCCATAACTTCCTGCAGCGCTGCGCTGCGGATGAGGACACCAAAGCCGCCGTGAAACAGTGCTATGAAGACGCCCTGACCATGGACCTGTTCGGGGAGGTGCTGGAAGGCTACAAGCCTGCGGTTGAATTTGCGGTAAAAAAATAGAGGAACGGGCACAGGCCATTAAGGAAAACGGGGTCGAGCAGCTTTACTGCTATGCGCAGAAATGGCTGCCTCACCAGGAACCTGATGATGAAACCCTGGCCCGTGCCCTGTTCCTGGAACTGGACGACAGAGAAAATCGGGTGCATGCCGTTACCACCGGTACGGTGAAAGCCTGGAAAGGGTGACCCCCAGGGATGGGGGAAGTCCCGGAGAGTTCCGGGAGAATGAACGGGGAAAAAGCAATGGCAAGAGGACTGGAAAAGCTGATGTTCACCATCGGCCTGATCGACAAGATCAGCGGGCCGGTGGGGAAGATCCAGAACAGTATGGAGGGTCTGGCCAACAAGGCCCGCTCCGGTTTTGCCGCCATTGCCATCGGTACCGCAGGACTGGTGGGTGCCGGGTATGCCCTGCAGGCCGGGCTGGCTCCCGCTATTGAAATGCAGCGGAGCCTGGGGGAAGTGCGCAGCCTGGATGTCCAGGCCGATGCCCTGGACCATCTGAAAACCAAAGCCCTGGAATTCTCCACCCAGTACGGAGAAAGCGCCACGGATTTTGTCTCCGCCTCCTACGACATTCAATCTGCCATTGCCGGGCTGAAAGGCTCCGAGCTGGCATCGTTTACCGAAGCCTCCGGCGTACTGGCCAAAGCCACCAAGGCCGATACCGGCACCATCACCAGTTACATGGGTACCATGTACGGCATCTTTAAAAACCAGGCCGCTGCCATGGGCAACGACAACTGGGTCAAGGTGGTGGCCGGGCAGACGGCCAGTGCCGTGCAGATGTTCAAAACCACCGGTGCGGAAATGTCCTCAGCCTTCACCAGCCTGGGAGCCAACGCCACCTCCGTGGGGGTGGCCATGAACGAACAGATGGCGATTCTGGGCACCCTGCAGGCCACCATGAGCGGGTCGGAATCCGGCACCAAATACCGGGCCTTCCTGGCCGGGATCGGCAAGGCCCAGCAAGCCCTGGGCATGTCGTTTACCGATGCCAGCGGCAATGTACTGCCCATGATGGATATCCTGGACAAACTCCGGGGCAAGTACGGCGATACCCTCTCCGTGGCGGAAGGAGACCAGCTGGCCAAAGCCTTTGGCACCCAGGAAGCGGTCAGCATGATCAAGCTGCTGATGGCCGATACCGATGGCCTGGCCGCCAATATCGACAAACTGGGCCAGGTAAAGGGTATGGAAACCGCAGCCCGGATGGCGAAAGAGATGGTGGACCCCTGGCAACGAATGGGAGCCGGGGTGAATGCCATTAAAATCGGCATCGGTTCCGCCCTGTTGCCTGTGCTGAATCCACTCATCACAAGGCTTTCCGATGGAGCCAAAGAGCTGACCCTCTGGACCCAGGAGTTCCCCAACCTTACCCGGTTTATCGGTATGGGAGCAGTCTCCATTCTGGGCATCGCCGCGGCCCTGGCTTCCCTGAATATCGTTACCGGCATTGCCACCCTGGTATCCACAGGTTTTGCTATCGCTGCCAAGGCCGCCGGATCGGCGCTGATCTTTGCTACCAGTCCGGTCACGTTAATCATAGCGGCCATTGGCTTGCTGGTCGGTGCCGTAGCCGCTCTTATCTATTACTGGGATGCCATCAAGGCCAGCCTGATGGACACCGGCTGGGGCCAGGTGGTCGTCTTTGCCCTGGAATCCATCGGCGGCCTGATTCAGAAACTCTGGGGGCTGTTTATGGCCATCGGCGGGGTAATGCTGACGGCCCTGAAACCAGTGCTCTGGATTCTGGAAATGATCGGCCATGTGGTGGGCAATGTGTTAATGGTCGGCTTTGCCGCCCTGAAAGTGCTGATTGTTGGCGTATTTACGGTGATCGCCGCTGTAGTGGGGGGCTTTGCCAGAATTCTGGAAGGGGTGGTCTGGGGCATAACCAAGCTGTTTGAAGGCATCAGCTGGGTGCAGGACAAGGTGATCGATTTCGTTAACCTGATTCCCGGCATCAATATTGGTGGCCAGAACGAAGAGGCCGCCACCGCCCCTAAAGTCAGCAGCTTGCAAGCCAGCCGCCAGGGCACAGTTCCTGCCGGTGGTGTGGGCAAAACCATCACCAATGCCATTAACAACAACAGCAGCCGGAAGGTTGAGTTCAGCGGTGACATTATCACCAGCCAACCTCTGGAAAGCCTGGAATACGGCCTTTTGATGAATGGTGGGTAAATGACTGACATCACCGATATCCTGATCACTGACCGCGACCTCACCCTGGACGTAGCGGGCATTCCAGAAAACACCCATGAGCGCAACGTGATTGCCCAGGACCTGAAACACGCCATTATGGACTCCGGCATTCTGGTAGAACTGGTCGCAGAGCGTTCACCACTGAAGTGGGCGCAGAACATGACCCGACTCTCCCTGCTGGCCGAAGAAGACCCGCGCATTATCCCCGGCACTGTGATTGTGGAGCGGGACACCGTCAACCCGGGCAGACTGTTTATTTTTGCGGATACCACCCTCGGGCAGATCACCCTGAGCGGCACCACGGACGACGATCTGGAAACGGTGAACCCATGAACCATAAAGAAGATTTTGAACAAATCGTCAAAGACGCAGGCATTCCCACCACGGAATCGGAGATGCAGCAACAGTGGGACCAGATCAACACCGAACAGGGTTCGTTGATTAAAAACGATTCCAAATGGTCGTCTTTCTGGAAGCTGATTTCTGCACTGGTGACCACACCGGCTTTGTGGATTGTGCAGTTCCTGATTAACAACCTGCTGCCCAACAGTTTTATTAAAACCGCTGGCGGTCAGTTTCTGGATATTCTCGCCTGGGCGCTGGGGCTGGAGCGTAAAGCCGCTGTGTCTGCCCGGGGGATGATTACGTTCACCCGGGATCAGGTGGGCAATGCTCTGGTGGTGCCTGCGGGTACGGTGATCAACACACCCCCCATCAATGGTGTGGTGTATTCCCTGGTCACCCTGACCGATACCCAGTTTCCTGATGGTCAACTGACCGTTGATATTGAATGCGAGGCCACCGGATCGGGAGCCGCTTATAACCTGGCGCCGGGTTATTACTCCATTTTGCCGGAGCCGATCAGTGGGGTTTTGTCCATTCGGAACAACGATGACTGGATCACCCGGGCCGGGGCCGATGCCGAGAGTGACGACGAGCTGCGCCTGCGCTGCCGAAACCAGTTCACCGCTGTTGGGCAGTTTCACCACGACGCCGCCTATAAAGCGATTATTTCCGAGTTTGCCGGGCTGCGGATTGATTACATCTGGTTTCAGCACGGAGCCCCCAGAGGCCCGGGCAGTGCCAATACCTATTTGATGATTGATAGCGGCGCACCCGATCAACCATTTGTGGACACGGTAAACGACCACATTATCAACCAGGGCTTCCATGGCCACGGGGATGATATGCAGTGTTTCCCGATGCCGGTGACGGTGCATAACCTGGCCCCTGCCGCCTACATTGATCCGAACCTCTCCCCGGAGGATCAAACCGCCCTGATGACCGGCATCGAAAATATGATTCGCTGCGCCTTCCGGGAGAACCAGTCGTTCACGGTGACCAAGACCTGGCCCCACAGCCGGTTCAGCTTCTCGAAGCTGGGGGAAGAACTGCACAGCCAGTTTCCGGATTTGATCAGTATTGAGTTCGGTATGGCGGATATCACCAGTGCCATGAATATTCCCACCATTGGTACGTTGACCATTACCAAGCACCTGGGGGTTGTGGCGTGAAGCTGAAGCTGGAACTCAAATGGTGGCTGGGCGGCCCGGAGCTGACCAAATTAAAGAACGCCGCCGAAATCTGGTTTAACCGGGTGGCAGACTGGGCCAACTGGCCATTACAGCAACTGGACCCGGAAACCTGTTCCCTGGGACTGCTGAAGCTGATCAGCTGGCAACGGGGGATTGATCAGTTTGCCGGGGAGCCTGAGCGCCAATACCGCCTGCGCACCAAATACGCCTATGCCAATGCCGCCGACGCCGGGAGCGTGATCGGGTTTGAACGGATCTTTGCCCGAATGGAGCTGGGCGCGGTGACCATCCGGGAACATTTTGACGACCCGGACCGCTGGCATGTGATCACCCTGCAAGTGACCGACACCGTGGTGGCCAACAATGCCGACTATCTGAACTGGCTGATCCAGACCTATGGCCGCACCTGCCGGATTTATGAGTGGGAGATTCAGACCCCCATACCCGTGGCGGTGCGGTCGGCATCATTCAGTTGTGATTATGGAACCTATTACTGCCAGTAGAAGGAGCGCGCAATGGCGGAACGATTAACAACAGTGGGCCGCAGTCTGCTGGCCCAGCACCAGGGGAGCGGCACCCATCTGGCCGTGGATAAGTTTGTGCTGGCCTATATTCCCGGACAAGACCCCAGCGCCACCATCGACCCGGATCGGGGGCTGCCACCGGCCAACCAGATCGTCCATGAACCCGCCGTAACCAAAAGCGGCTATATGTCACCGGATATGGTGAATTACTCCCTTTATATGGACGACACAGTAGGACCATTTACGTTCAATACGCTGTACACCGTGGCCACCGGTGAAAGCAATGCGGTGATCCAGATCATCACCGTGCCGGACACCCCGAAAATCGCCACGGATACCGGCAACAGTATTCGCGGCCAGCCCATGGTGCGTAATGCGGTGCTGGTTTATGACGATGCAGCGGCCATTACCAATATCACCGTGGAGGCTGCCGCCTGGCAGTTTGCCTATGAGAAGGCGACAACGGATGTATACGGCATCACCCGGGAGGCCACCAAAGACCAGACCCTGGCGGGATTGCTGAAAGGGTTGTTTGTATCCCCGTTTGGGCTGGAGCAGTGGTGGAAAGAAAAAAAGAAAGAGGTTGAGCCAACACCTGGGGAACTGGCGTTTTTTTCCACTGACACACCGCCACCGGGGTATTTTGCCCTGGACAATTCAACGATCCCTAACGGGGTGAATGACTATCAACGTCTGGCCAGCTCAGGGAGCAGGTTTATTACCGTTGTTGGTAACGACATTATTTTGAAAGATGCACCGGATTTTTTACGGGGGCAGGGTTCAAGTAATCGTTCTGTTGGGGATTTCCAGTCAGATGCGATCCGGAATATCACAGGCTCCACAGGACTCAAGGCTCACTCATATTTAAACGGGTTTAGCTCATCTAAAAGCAGCGGTGCCCTGGCTGCATCGGGAGGACTGGCGGGCGGAAACAGGACTATTGGAGAAACAGTCGTATCGACGACAGATTCAGAGCAATATTTGATTTTTGATGCTTCCAGCGTTGTCCCCACCATTCCTGCCGATGATCACTCTGGTTCGCGCCCCAATTCTCTAACCACACTGATCTGCATCTATCACGGAGTGATCTAATGCACGTCTTTAAATACAACACCGAAAACGGCGAATACCTGAACCCTGTGCTCTGCCAACCGAACCCGGCACGCCCTGGGGAGTACCTGTCTCCACCCCCTAACACTCTGCCCGTGGAACCACCGGAGCCTGTAGATCATCGGGCCGTTGTCGTGAATGCCACTCTGGATGGCTGGGAGCAGGTGGCGGATTACCGGGGGCATCAATACTACCTGCCCGATGGCAGCGCCCATACCATCGACCAGCTGGGGATTGAACCGCCTGAAGATGCTCTGGACGCCCCGCCACCACCCACAGAAGAAGAACTGGCAGCCCAGGAACGGGAAAAATGGAAAGCCGAACGCCAGGCGGCGGTGGATGCCATCACCGTGGAGATTGACGGTATGGTGTTTGATGGGGATGAACCCAGCCAGGTGCGCATGACCCGGGCCTGGGTGCTGGCGGATACTCCCGACGAAACCGCCACCTGGGTGTTGGCGGATAACACTGTGGCCACGGTCACTGCTGACCAGTTGCGCCGGGCCGCAAAAGTAGCCGGACGGGTTCAGGAGTCCATCTGGATTCCCGAGGACCAGCAGCCATGATGCAGTTGAATGGTCAGAACGTCCCCGGCCATCAAATGGTGGTGCGCTGCAATTTCCGCCTGGAAGACAAAGACCTCAGTGGACAAAGCAGCGCCAGCGACACCGCCGAAGCGGGTATCAAACCCCAGACGTTGTCGGTGTCTTTAACCATCAACCAGGACCGGGCCAGCGACTTGACCCGACTGATTGCCATGGCCCGGGCTCTGGATAACGCAGGCAAACGGCAGGTGTATGACATCGTCAACCCCACGGCCCAGGCGGGGAATATTCGCCAGGTACGGTTTACGGAGAATTTCACCTACACGGAAAACGACTCCCGGCGCCTGTGGCAGGTCAATTTTTCCCTCCGTGAAGTATTGAGCGTGCCGGAGAAGATCGAAGCCCGGCAGGAGCAACCCGCTGCTACAGAGCAGGCCGCAGAGGGGGAAACCGTCGCCAGTGTGACCACCCCACCCATTGAACCGGTGAAGGGCCCCATCTGGGAAATGCTGAAAAAATTCGATGAGGCTCTGGGCTGATGCGATTGATCAAACGGCTACTGGTCAACGGTGAAGAGTACCGGCTGATTGACGACGATATCAGGCTATCCATCAAAAGCCCGGGGCGCGCCACTCTGCAGGTGAAATCACACAAGCCACTTTCTGGTGTGGTGGAAGTACTGGCGGGCTGGCAAACCGCAGAAGGCGATAAACCGGTTCGCTATTTCTGGGGCTATATTGACCGTTCCCCCACCGTTGGCAGCAATGAACAGCTGCTGTTCTGCCGTGAGCTGGCCGCAGTGTTGAACCGTGACCTGCCCATGGGGCTGCGCAGGGTGAGCGCCACCGATGTATTGACCCGAATCAGCAAGGCCACCGACCTGCAGTTTGTCACCAATAATCAGGAACACTTCAACCGGATCTCGCCCTATTTCCACCATGTGGGAGGTGGGTATATGGCCATGGACGCCATTGGCGACGTGTACCAGATTCCGAACTACATCTGGCAGCAGCAGGGGGATGGCAAGGTCTATGTGGGCAGCTGGGACAATAGCCGGTGGGCAAAACGACCGATTACGATTCCTGATAACTGGTTTACGGGGCACATGGCCCACAACAGCGCCAGCCTGACCATGATTCCCACACTGCGCCCGGGTGTGAAGTTTAACCGGGGCATCATCACAGCAGTGCAACTGAAACAGGAAAAAATGGTGATCACATGGAAGAAGCCATCAAACGCATTTTATTGAGGCTCTTTCCTGAGCTGAAAAACGGTTATCACAAACCGATGCTGGGCAGGGTGGTGCGCATTGCCAATCCACCCAAAGCCGGGGGCACGTCAACCCATGATGAGCCACTGCACGCCGTGGACATTCAACCCCTGGACGAGCACTTCCGGGAAAAAGGCGAACTGCTGCGGGATGTGGCCGTGGCCGTTCCCTATGCGGGCCAGCACCGGGGCTTTTATGCCCTGCCCGACCCGGGCGCCATTATTGAATTCTGCTTTTCCTACGCACTGCCCCACCTGATTCATATTCGCGGGGTGATTCCCTGGGGGCTGGAACTGCCTGCCGTGGATGCTGGGGAGGCTAAGTGGCAACACTCCCAGGAATGTTATCAGGGCTATGACAAGGCGGGGAACTGGCAGCAGATCGGCAAGATTCACAACAGCGTGGCCGCCATCAAACAGCTAATGAAATCCCCCAAGACCTGGGTGGGTTCAGATTCGGAAAACGTGCTGAAGATACTTTCAGACTTTATGCAGGACACCGCCGACGCCCTGGATATTATCGCCAGTCATACCCATCCCGGCATCGGTGGCCCTAATGAAGGCAGCGCTATTTCCGGCAAGAGTGCGGCGATTAAAAGCAAAAAATCCGGTCGGCTTGATCCGATTACTGAGTAGTGAAAGAAGGCAGTAAAAGACGTAAAGGAGTAATGATGAAAAAGGATGTAAACGGCACCGAACTTCACCAGGGCGATAGCCTGAAGATTATGGCCAGCCTGCCCGATGATGCCTTTGACGGGATCATCACCGACCCACCCTATTCATCCGGCGGTATGTTCCGATCCGACCGGGTGCAGACTACAGAGAACAAATACACCACCAGTGGCATTCAGTCGAAGTTTCCCAGTTTTCCCGGAGACAACCGGGACCAGCGCAGCTTTGGTTTCTGGGTCTCCCTCTGGCTGGCGAAAGCCTACCGCATTCTGAAACCGGGAGCGCCTGTCTGCCTGTTTACCGACTGGCGACAGTACCCGGTGATGAGCGATGTTCTCCAGGCCGCCGGTTTTTCCTGGCGCGGGGCCTATGTGTGGGACAAGAAAAACGCCCGACCCAATAAGGGCCGGTTCCGCCAGACGGCTGAGTTTGTACTCTGGGGCAGCAAAGGCCCCATGGTCAGCCATGACCGTGGTGTAGGTTGTTTGCCGGGGATGTCCAGCTGTGCCGTGAACAAAGGGGGACGGTTTCACCAGACCGGCAAGCCCGTGGAAGTGATGAAAGAGGTGATTTCCATTGTGGAGCCCGGCGGCATCATCCTGGACCCGTTTATGGGATCAGGCAGCACCGGCGTAGCCGCCCTGGAAACCGGACGGCGGTTTGTGGGTATTGAGTACACGGAGCATTATTTCAACGTGGCTGCCGAACGATTGAACGGGCTGGATCGGGTGGCTTGAGTTTGGCAGGAGGAAAAGCCGGGCGGGGTGCCCGGCTGAGATTCATTCATTGCGGTATTTTTCAGAGACATTCGATATTTCGGCTAACTTGTTATCAATCCAGCTCAGTTTCTTCACATCGCCGCTTTTCAAAAAAGACTGCATATCAATAGAAACGGTATTAAGATCCACCATCGCATTGCTGATCCGGTAAATCTCCTGGTGGTCCTCATCCAGAGGCCTGCCGTATTGTTTTAACCCACAACTCATTTTACTGCTGTTATAGTCAAACGGTGGTAGCCAGCTGTTTACTTTTCTTTCCGCAAACTTTCTGAAGTTGTCAGGGCGTGCTTCCTCAAATATCTGTTCCAGCTTTCCTTGATGATCGGCCAGGGCCTTACCCCAGGCCTGTTCAAGCTTTGCCCGTTGCTCCGAAGTGATTGATGCTTCAGCCCTTGCACACTTATCTGTATTTGTTGTCGCAGGTTGAGAAGCGGGCTCCTGCTGGGCAGTTACAGTCGCTTCGGTTTTCTCTGGTGGGGGATCGGCAATCAAGCCACTGATGACAAAAAGTACAGCACCCACAACCATTCCCGGTTTCGCCTGTTCCGGGGTAATCCTCCAGACCTCTTTCTTCTTGCGATGGGCTAGCAATGAACAGACAAACACCACAATGGCGACCAGCCCCAGAAAACCAGCAAACATAACGCCCTCCTTCCATTTTTATTATCACCCCACAATATACGCTGGCTGATCTATAAAAAATACGCCCACTGGCGTACAGCATCACAACCCAAAAACTGAATCAAAATTCCCCGCCAGCCCAGAAAAACTCCCGCTCCCCGGAAAAATTCACTCCTTCTCCCCACCTCACCTGCGGGCTTTTTGGCAAAAAATGCAATGGCTTTTAAGGTTTGTGCAGATAGAACAATCGCTGCAGCCCAGAGAATACAGGGGATTCAAATATCAATGTCCAGGTCAGTCATATTGCACAAACTGCAGAGAAATGAAGAACAGTGCAAAGAGGTTGCACAACAGAAGAAAAAGGAAATCTTGACGGAGCCCGCACAGAATGGGCTGAAGGGATGTTTTTTCTTTGCTACTGGTCGTTATGAGTGGTGACACTTTTGTGACACAAAAGCCTGTTTTTGGCCTGTGACACCCTTGTGACACCTAGAAAAGAAAAAGCCCGAAACGCTGTAAATATAGGCATTTCGGGCTTTTGTTTGGTGCCGGCACCAAGAGTCGAACTCGGGACCCACTGATTACAAGTCAGTTGCTCTACCAACTGAGCTATACCGGCAAGGAACGCGGTGAATAATATTTATGCCGGAAGGATTTGTCAACAGCAGGGTGCCGGACACAGCAGCCTTTTGGGGAATGCCCCTGAAAGGTTACTTTATAAAACGACTGTTTTCTTTACCAGTTTTATAACCATGTCATGGTGTATTTGCTCTTGTTTATTTTCTAGATTTTCTTCTATTATCTGGGTTATTTTTCTGAAGGTGTTTGTATTTTCAGGGTTATGTAATATTTTTGCGATGCGGGGAAAACTACCCATTGCTGCTTTGGATTGGGCAGATTACATTCGCTCCTGTAAAGGTGTTTTAACCTTGGAGTTCGTCTGTCTTGTCCGGATTTCAAGGTGTGCTGTTCAGCCAGTGGGTTCTGGCGGATGGGTGCGGTGAAGAAATAACAGTGAATTCCAAGTTCACTGCGCCTTAAACAGCGGATGATCAGGTTGTGCCTCTCTGAAGAGCCTTTTTCAGAGCTTCCGGGCAGGACCGTATTCTGACTTTTTTATTGATTAAAACCTCCGTGGGCTGATTGGCAGTCCATGGCTGAGCCGCGACTGGATAGGGCCTCTCCTTTCGTCCAAGGGGTGGCTGTGTGCTCGCTGTAAGTGTGACTTTTTGGATTGGCTATTCGGGATTGTGAGATTGATGTAATGAAACAGCAGGGATTTTTTCAGGTGCTTTTTGTGCTGGTCGTGCTGACGGCCTGTGGGCAGCTTACCAACACCATTTATGTGCCCACAATGTCGCAGATGGCGGGTGATCTTGGTGTAGAGCCCATCAGTATCCAGGCGGTTATTGCCATGTATCTGATTCCCTATGGGCTTTCGCAGTTTGTTTATGGCCCTCTGTCTGACCGGTTTGGCCGCAAACCATTGATGCTGATCGGGCTGATGATTTTTGTGGCCGGATCCCTGATTTGCAGTTTGTCCGACAGCTTTGAGCTGTTGCTGCTGGGTAGCTTTATTCAGGGACTGGGTACCGGTGTCGGTGGTGTCATGGCTCGAACTGTGATGAGAGACCTGTACAGTGGCCTGCATCTGCAGCGTGCCAACAGCTATATCAGTATGGCTCTGATCTTTACTCCGTTGATGGCTCCCATGCTGGGAGGGTTTCTGGGGGCGGCGTTTGGCTGGCAGGCGAGCTTCTGGTTTCTGACCGGCTTTGGTGTGCTGGTATGGTTGCTGGTGTGTGGTGGTTTTTCTGAAACTCATTCTGGGGCGGGAAAGGCGACAATGAGTCCGCTGGCCAGCTATCGCTACGTGCTCAGCAATGGTCAGTTTAACGGTTTTATGATCTCGCTGGTGGCAACCTTTGCCGGTGTGGCTGTATTTGAAGCGGCGGCGGGAGTTCTGTTCGGTGATTTGATGGGGTTGGACCCCAGGGTGATCAGCGTGCTGTTTATTATCCCGATTCCCGGTTATCTGTTGGGCTCCTGGCTGGCGGGAAGGATGGCTCAGTCCCTGAGTATGGAAAGCATTGTTATCCGCGGAATTGTGATGCTGATTGCAGGTTCGGTCACTATGCTGGTGGCCGGGCTCATGGGTTATTTGAATGTTCTTGTGATTCTGTTGCCGGCAACGGTTTATTTTCTGGGGGCCGGGTTGCTGTTTCCCACTGCAACCACCGCTGCTCTGGAGCCTTTTCCGGAAAATGCCGGTGTGGCTGGTGCAGTGCTGGGAGGGGCTCAGAATCTGGGGGCGGGTGTGGTAACCCTGGTTTCTGCCAGTATTCCCATGGCCAGCCAGGTGCCGGTGGCGGCTATTCTCTGTGTTTTGACGCTGCTTGTGGTGATGACGGCGCGGCTTTTACTGGCGCCAGCGGCGGGTCGTGTGACTGTCCGATAGTTGGCTGGTGTTTCATGGCCATAAACAAAAACAGATCCTTCCTGGATCTGTTTTTGCTTCGCCTTCAAACGGTTTCGACGTCCTGTCGATGATGACATCCTGTCCTGTAGGCTTCCTGCCTGAATCTATCCTTTTACCCCTGCTGCTGCCTTCCCGGCGTTCAGACATCCTGTCTGTCAGCATCCTGCCTTGAGGGCTTCCTTGCCTGTCAGCCGTTTGCCTTCCTGGCTTGGTGACTTCCTGTCTCAGCTGACGGTTTCTATATTACGGTTTGTACGTACGTCTTGTAGACGGGAAAAAGCCATAAGACGTGTGAGATATTTGCCATAGATAGCGGCAGACTTTTGCTGCTTATAGGTAACCAGTGTTGTTTATCCTTTTTTCCTCTGGCGGGACTCGTTTTGCACCCGGCGATAGAGTCGGCTCAGAGATTTATCTCTTGCCCGTTTCTCGGCCAGGGTCGCTGAGTTGACTGCTTGCTCCCGCAATAGCTTCTGATAGTTGGTAAACCGGCGCACATCAAGCCGTCCCAGTTCCAGGGCGTTGGCAATGGCGCAGCCAGGCTCACCACTGTGGTGGCAGTCGCTGAACTGGCATTCCTGTGCCAGGGCATGGATATCTGCAAAGGTTTCTTTGATCCCCTGTTCGCAATCCGTCAGCTGCAGTTCGCGCATTCCCGGAGTATCCAGCAGCAGGCCACCAGAGGGCATTGGGTGAAGGGATCTGGATGTGGTTGTGTGCCGGCCTTTGCTGTCATCCTCCCGGATGCTGCCGGTTTGTTGGGGTTGGCTGCACAGCAGGGTGTTCACCAATGTGGACTTGCCTACACCGGAAGAGCCCAGCAGGGCGACTGTTTTACCGGATGAGCACCAGCTGTTCAGAATACTGGTGCTGTCTGGTTTCAGAGCGTTTATGGCTTCAACCATCAACAGTGGGTCCATTGCCTGAACCTGTTTTATATAGGCCTGTGGGTCTTCACAAAGATCGGCTTTTGTCAGCACAACTACGGGGTCTGCGCCTGCCTCATTGGCCAGGGCAAGATAGCGCTCAATACGGCTGAGGTTAAAGTCATTGTTCATGGAGCTGACCACAAATACCGTATCCACATTGGCGGCAATGTTCTGGCTGTCCACTTTGCTGCCGGAAGCTTTTCTGGCAAAAAGGGATTGCCGGTCAAGACATCGGTGAAAACGCTGTTCGTGATTTAAAAGAATCCAGTCGCCAACGGCCAGTCCATGCATACTGGCAAGCCGGGGCAGTGAAAGGCGGTTGTCTTCTGTTTGAGCAATGGCAATGGAGCGATGCAGCTCAACAATGCGTGCCGGTATGGCATCCTCCCACTCATCAAGCGTCAGCTGTTGTTGAAAGAAAGGTTTCCATCCCAGAGCTGGAAGAGACCGGGTAAAGTCAGGTTTTGAATGTGTCATAGCCACCCCTGACGCCGATAAAATACACGGCATCGAGCAAAATACAGGTAAAAAGGGGCGTGCTGATCGCCCCGGCATACGACCGGGCAATAAAAGGCTTTTTTAAGCGGTGCCTGCCCGGTGAGTGGTGACTACAATCATCAATATCCTCCAGCAGATTTTCTACTTAACTCTATTTAGCAATAGTTGGTCGGGCTTTTATTATACGCATAAAAAAAGCAGATCAAATGATCTGCTTTTTTGGGAATCTGGTGCCCAGGAGAAGACTCGAACTTCCACGCCCTTTCGGACACTAGCACCTGAAGCTAGCGCGTCTACCAATTCCGCCACCTGGGCATTATCTTCAAGTTGTATTACGCTGAACGTGCAAGGATGAATCGTAATGATTTGGTGCCCAGGAGAAGACTCGAACTTCCACGCCCTTTCGGACACTAGCACCTGAAGCTAGCGCGTCTACCAATTCCGCCACCTGGGCCTTGCCGTTGCCGTTTAACTACTCAACGATGCGGCGCATGATAGAGATCAGCGGGTAGGCTGTCAACCATTAAAATAAGCCAGGGCAAGGGGTAGGGGGTGTTACTGATCTTGAAGTGAATTGACTTCAGTTAACCGAAGTTAATCGGGCCTTTTTGTTGGGTGGGTGTGCCGTTTCAGGAAGCCATCATGAAGATAGAAAGTGTTGCGCCCGGAGATAAAAAACGGGGGCGAAAAATGCCGGTAAACAGGATTCACAACATGATTTGCAAAAGAGTGGCTGCATGAAGTTATCCAAAAGAGAGTATCAGCTGGTTCAGAGTGTTCTGAATCAATGGATCAGGAACCAGCAAATCGAAACAGAGCAGGCCGGACAGTTGGCGGACTCCCTGGAAGTCAAAACCTTTGATTGGCAGCTGCTGGCCCGTTATGCCTTTTGGGGAGCGGTGGCCTGTGTGCTGGCATCCCTTTCCGCCGTAATGGCCGATGAGCAGTTAATGGCATTAATCCAGCATTTGTTTAATGCACCGGATGGTGTGAAGAGTGCAGGGTTTATGGTGTTGGCAGCGCTTTTCGTAGGAGTTGGACTAAAGGTACAGAAGCGGACGCCTGAGCGTGTTCTGGTTTTTGACGGGATTTATTTTCTGGCAGTGGTAGGGATTGCCATTGCCGTGTTTTTTCTGGGA
This sequence comes from Endozoicomonas sp. Z74, assembly GCF_057680865.1. NCBI lineage: Bacteria > Pseudomonadati > Pseudomonadota > Gammaproteobacteria > Oceanospirillales > Endozoicomonadaceae > Endozoicomonas > Endozoicomonas sp. Z74. Next base: position 46,288 of record NZ_JBLYZI010000007.1, on the reverse strand, counting down.
AAAGCTCTGGATACCGGTTCCGGTCACTTCTCCCTGCTGATTTTACTGGCCTCTCTGGTGTACCTGTTGCTGGGTGGGTGGCTGGTGTCCCGGCTGATGTGGTTTTTTGGTCTGGTTGCTCTCGGGGCCTGGTTTGGAACGGAAACCGGCTACCAATCCGGATGGGAGTCCATGTACTGGGGTATGAATTATCTGCTGCGTTATGGGGCTTTTGGTGCTCTGTTGCTGGTGTCAGCGATGATGATTCGTGGTCGTCTTTATACCTTGCGCCGGGTTACCGAGGCCTTAGGACTGTTGTGTCTGTTTGTTTCTCTCTGGGCGCTTACCCTGTTTGGCAATCAGCCTGATCTGGAGTTTCTGACCCATTGGCAGGCATTGCCATGGAGTATTCTGCTGCTTGCGGTGAGTATTCTGGCCATGACAGTGGGTCAGAAGGCCGATAATGAATGGATGAGAGTCTTCGGGCTGTCGTTTCTGTTAATCAACCTGTACACCCGGTTCTTTGAATATTTCTGGGGCGAGATGCACGAGGCGCTGTTTTTTGTTCTGCTGGCGCTGGCGCTCTGGCTGCCAGGGCGTTATGCCGAGCGATTATGGTTGCTCGGCAAACCGCCTGGTTAAAAAAGACGCTTCTATCCTTTCATGGCTGTTGTCATGGTCTGGAACCACATCATCTTGCTGAGGTCGCCGGAGGCAACAATATCTTTCTCCTGAACACCCCGCATAAACGCTTCCTGGGCATTTCTGGCAGTAAGTATTTCAAACCCTTTGGCGGCACTGGAAAAGGACAGCTCAAACGTGGGCTGTTTGGCAGGTCCGGACACCGGCTTCACGCTGTTGTCTTTCACGATATAGTGGCGGGCGACACCGTCCTGACTGCTCAGCTGGAAGGTGAGGTCCTGGTTTTCCAGGGTTTTTCTGAACGACGGTTTCTTGCGACTGGCCCGCTTCATCATAAAGCCTAGGGTCCATAACAGCAGTCTGAACTTCACAACATAATCCTTCTGATGTCTTTTGAGTAATTCTTCTTGTGAACAGGGTGAGGTCTATTCTGGTATTCAGGTCCACTTTGCAGTGTTGCCTGAGCAGTGGTTCTATTACGTGTCTGAAAGCCCTGGAAAAGCGAGATAATTGATATTCCAGTGAATGGGTACACCCGGGGGAGGTGATGCCTGGTTTGTGTGAAAGCGATTTTTCCATCATCCCCCCAATTGATAACGATGAAAAAATGCTTTCACAGCCAATGTTTAACGGGTTTGCCTGTCTGGGTTGGTCAGTTTACGGCTTCCTTAAGTGCCTTGCCGGGCTTAAAGGCGACGGTTTTGCTGGCTTTGATCTGAATGGTTTCTCCAGTCTGGGGGTTTTTCCCCTGACGGGCCGCACGACTTCGTTGCACAAATGTTCCAAAGCCCACCAGGTTCACGGTGTCTTCAGACTTAAGGGCACCGGTGATGGCATCAAGAAGGGCATTCAGAGCCAGTGAAGCCTTGTCTTTACTGATATCTGCTTCGTCGGCAATGGCATTGATCAGTTCAGGTTTGCGCATAGTGGTTACACTCCGTTTTGTTGTTCTTTTCTCTTCCATTGGGGCTCAAACAAAAACAGACTAAAACACTGCCGGGTTTTGAGCAATAGCCAGAAGGGTCTTGTGGCTTGTATTTCAGGAAAATCGATGGTTTTCCTTATTCAGCGGATTTCCACCATCTCAAAATCGTCTTTGCCGACCCCGCAATCCGGGCACTGCCAGTCTTCGGGAACATCCTCCCAGGCGGTTCCCGGAGGGATGCCGTCATCGGGCCAGCCTTCGGCTTCGTCGTAGGTGAATCCGCAGACAATGCATTGCCACTTTTTCATAGTGCGATCCTCACGGTTGCAGGCTGTGGTGGCCACTGGCACAATTTATGGGCTTTGCTGTGACAGACCACTGGGTAAATCCTATATGAATAACAACATAAAGCAGAGCAAAACAACCCTGTCTGAAGTGGCTCTTTCTACAATACCGTTTGCCACTGCCATGTAATCTCAGAGCCCGGCAGCTTGCTGTTGTCTGCCGGGCAGGAAGTACTGTTAATGCCGTTTGTTGATTTTTCCGATATGACCTGGCAGCCCGAGCCCTGTCAGAAGGGGAGTGCTGACAGAATACCCTCCGGGCTCCGGGAGATGCTGCTGGATCACACCTCTCTTACCCAGCGGCTCAAGCAGGTGCATAAGGGCGCCTTTTTTGTCCGGGTGATCCGCCACGAATGGTTGGAACCAACAGCCTCTGAGAGGGCCTTTCTGAACTGTGGAGAAGGTTCTGCCAGTGTCCGCGAAGTGTTGCTATTTGGTTCTGGCAGGCCAGTGGTGTTTGCCCGAAGTGTGCTCCCTGCATCCAGCCTGGAAGGGGACAACCGGGGGTTGCTGACACTGGGTGACCGGCCTCTGGGGGAGTATATTTTCAGTCAGCCAGGCCTGCGTCGTGGGCCCATTGAAATTGCGGAAATTCCCGCCCGGCAGTTCAACCTCCATCTGGACTTTGACTATGGGGATGAAAGCGCCTGGGGAAGGCGTTCCCTGTTTTACCTGAATGATTTGCCCATTTCAGTGTGCGAAGTCTTTCTTCCACAGAGCGGTCGTGGTTAGAATGGGGCCAATGCCTTGGCCGCCTGTTTTCAGTTCCACAGGCTGGCAGTAGCGGTATTTTCATCGAAAATAGAAAAGAGAGCGCATGAAACTGTTACCCGCCATGACAGGCTCTGAAAAATTAATCACCCTATTGGATCAGCATCTGCCCCGTTGGAAGGATTTTATTCAGCTGGCGCGCCTAGACCGCCCTATTGGGATTTATTTGTTGCTCTGGCCTACCCTGTGGGCGCTTTGGTTCGCGGCAGATGGCATACCAGGCATCCACAATCTGCTGGTTTTTATTTCAGGGGTCGTTCTGACTCGCAGTGCTGGCTGTGTGATCAACGATTATGCGGACCGTCACTTTGACGGCCACGTCACGCGTACTCGAAACCGGCCATTGATTACCGGAAGAGTGAGCCCGAATGAGGCCCTGCTTTATGCTGCGGTTATGTTCCTGCTGGCCTTTCTCCTGGTATTGACCACTAACAGCCTGACTATCGGGCTCTCGTTTGGGGGCGTACTGCTGGCCTGCGCCTATCCCTTTGCCAAACGGTATACTTATCTGCCACAGGTGGTGCTGGGAGCGGCCTTTGGATGGGCGATCCCCATGGCCTATGCCGCAGAAACCACCGCCCTGACCACTCAGACCTGGTTGCTGTTTACGGCCAATTTGCTCTGGATCGTAGCCTATGACACGCAATACGCCATGGTGGACCGGGAGGATGACCTGAAAATTGGCATCAAATCCACCGCTATTTTATTTGGTGAAATGGATAATCTGATTATCGCCACCTTTCAGGCTATGATGCTGGTTGCCATGGTGATGCTGGGTATGCAGCTGGAGCTGGCATGGCCCTACTACGTCTCTTTGCTATTGGCTGTCGGGGGCTTTGTTTTCCAGCATAAGCTAACCAGGGATCGAGATCGCGATCACTGTTTCAAGGCCTTTCTTTCCAACCATTGGGTCGGTCTGACGATTTTTCTTGGGGTGGTGTTTTCGGTATAGGCATGGGCTCCCGTGGATTTGTATTCTATACCAGACTTTATTGACAGACTGGGCTTGCGGAAAAAGGGGGGAAATAAGAGCTAGAGTCGTCATCCGGATCTTCTCTAGTATTTTGGCTCTTGGAGAGGTTAAAAGGTTGGCACCTTTCATTTTGCACTTTGGGCCAAGCTCCCCAGGGCCAGGGAATACCGTAGCGGTACTTCGTCATAAAAGCATATTTTAAGGCCTCTTTATTTGAGAGGGGTCTCTGCCTGCTTGTCAGTTCATCCATTGAAAAGTCCGTTGTTGTTGAGTTTGAATGAGCCTCTTCTTCAGGTAGAGGGAAGGAACTACCAGCTTCTTCTGAAAAAGAGCTGGTTGGTGCTGGATTTTGTTCAGAATAGAACATTGACCCCGGATTGGATATTTCTCTGCCTTGTTCTATTTCTGCAAGGGTCACGGTTGCAGTAGGCGTGGATTTTTTTTTGGGTCTACCCCGTCGAGACTGTTTTGCTGTGTGGGTAGAAAAGCCTGGAGCAGTGTACTCATGCCACGTCAGTTGCCCAGTTTCCTGATAGGGGGAGGGGCGCTCTCTGTGTCTTCGGGGAGAGCGACGTTTCTGTTTTGAGCTGAATGCAGTGTCTTGTTGTTGGTTTAGATGGTTAAGGTCTGCCTCAGTCAAAGATGGATAATAATTAGATAGCTCAGAAGGTCTTGGTATCCAGAACGGGTTTATAGCACTGGCTCCGACAAGTCCTGGTTGCTCTGAGGCAACTAAATTTTGATACTGTATCCATGCATAGACACTGTCTCTATCCAGGTTGTATGTACAGATGGCATCTTCGATTTGCGGCGGGGTAGCCAGGCCATTGGATTGATATAACGCCTCCAGTATGAGCTCAGGTTGGAGCTGATTATCCACAAACGAGGTTTCACTATTCGTACTCCTGTCAGCACCATGTAATGGATACACAGTAATAATACGTTGCTCTACAGCAGGGAGTGGGTCTATCACTCCCATGGCAGGGAGTATTAGCCAGTCTATGCCTGATCCTGTTATTGAATACTTGGAAGGTGGGTTATCTGGGGTTAAGTCGACCTTCCTTGAAACCCCGTCATGAAAATCATTGGTAACCGGATTGGCCCGGCTTTGTATAACAAAACCTTGAAGTGCTTCGGTAACATAGCTGGTTATATCATCACCACCAGTGTTTACGCGCGGTGGTAGAGTGGCAGCTTGTATTAAAGGAGAGGTGGTTTTTACCCGAAGACGGGGCTGCCCTTTACTGAACTTGCAAACCAGGCTGTCAGCAAAGAGTTTCTGGCAAAATGGAGAAGCTTGCTTGGCTTCCAGCTTATACTGAAATAGGAGAACTACTTCAGCGTTGTTGAAAGGGGGGAGTCGCTCGATAATGACTTCGTTCTGGTTTGGGGGCTCTATAGATAATGGCTCTGTTGAAAAAAAGGGTGAAGATAGAAATAGGGGCTGGACAGGACTCGAAAAAATCACCTGCGGGTTATAGGAAGGTGCTGATTCCTCTCTATTGGGGGCAGAGAAAGGGCTCATTTGAAATTCGCAGTTAACCCCTTCATTGAACTGCCAGCAATTGCCATAATTGCTGTCCAGAAGTTGTATCTCTGTTCCGGAAATCCTTATATCTAATGTATTTCTGTCTGTATGGGGAGTCCCAAATGATGCCCCAGGGGCAGAGACATGAGAGAGCAGTAATAACATAAACAGATATCTGAAACGGTCTGGGAAGTGCTGCGTCGCTATCATATGAGGATACTGAATTGTATTAGGCCAATAGTGCTGGTGTCAGGTGTACTTCATTCTTCGTCGGGCTCGAAATATAGATGTTATTTAGTGTGGGCCTCAGACGTTTTCGAAATAGAGTGGGTTATCCTGTGACGAAAAAACAGGCAGCGGTAAGAAGGCTTTCATATCAGGCCATTGCCTGTTATTTCTCAGATTGTCATTTATCTGTAACAATCGGCGGGTGTAATACCTGTCGTATGGATGAGTGAGTAGGAATAACGGGTCATACACCTTAACAGTGATCATATTATCTCGGGGTAACGGTCATGTCTGGCAAAACAATTCTAATTGTGGATGATGAAGCGCCGATTCGGGAAATGGTGGCGGTGGCCCTGGAGATGGCCGGTTACCAATGCCTTGAGGCGGCTGATGCCAGACAGGCGCACACCCTGGTGGTGGATCGCAAGCCGGACCTGATTCTGCTGGACTGGATGCTGCCGGATGTTTCCGGCATTGAGCTGGCCCGTCGGCTTAAGCGGGATGAACTGACGGCGGAGATCCCGATCATCATGCTGACCGCCAAAGGTGAAGAGGACCACAAGATTCAGGGACTGGAAACCGGGGCTGATGATTACATCACCAAACCGTTTTCTCCCAGAGAGCTGGCGGCCAGGTTGAAAGCGGTGCTGAGACGAGCCCGGGGCATGGATGATCAAACATCTATCGTCGTCAAGGGCCTGGAGCTGGATCCAGTGAGCCACCGGGTCAGTATCGATGGCAAAGCCGCTGAGATGGGGCCCACTGAGTATCGCCTGCTCCAGTTTTTTCTGACTCACCAGGAACGGGCCTATACCCGTGGTCAGTTGCTTGACCAGGTCTGGGGTGGCAATGTCTATGTGGAAGAACGTACCGTGGATGTCCATATACGTCGACTGCGCAAGGCTCTGGGCAGCGATTATGAAAATTATGTTCAAACCGTCAGGGGAACGGGGTATCGTTTTTCTACCCGTGCCTGAAGCATCACGATCCTCTTACCGATGATGCGCAGGTCATCAGCAAATCACCCGCTTGTAAAGGGAAGAGCCGGAATTGAATGTGGCAACCTCTATCAGATCGTATTTTACCGGTCGACTGTTGTTGGGGCTGGCTTTGGGTTTTTCCGCAGGTTGGCTTGCCGACCGGGTTTTCCTGGGGCTTTTTGTGGTGACGGTGCTGTATCTGGTCTGGAGCCACCGTCAGTTGTATCGGTTAATTGGCTGGCTTGACAAGGCCTCCCATAAAGACATTGAGCCCCCGGAAAGCAGCGGCGTCTGGGGTGAAATTTTCGATGGTATTTACCGGATCCAGCGCCGGCAGAAACGCTCCCGGCGACGGCTGGCCAGTGTCATTGAGCGCATTCAGGAGTCTACCGCGGCGCTGAATGATGGCATCGTGATGGCCGACCAGCAGGGTTGCCTGGAATGGTGGAATCGGGCTGCAGAAGAGCTGCTCGGCCTGCAGATGCCCGATGACCAGGGGCAGCTATTGACTAACCTGGTTCGGGATCCACGGTTTGCCGGTTACATGGAGCATAGCCAGAACCGGGAGCCGATTCAGATTGTGTCTCCGGCCCATGAAAACCGTCAGCTTCAGATTGCCATTACGGTGTATGGGCAGGGTAACCGGTTGCTGCTGGTGCGTGATGTCACTCGGCTGCAGCAGCTGGAAACCATGCGAACCGATTTTGTGGCCAATGTTTCCCATGAACTCAGAACGCCCCTGACGGTCATTGCCGGGTACCTGGAAACCCTGATTGATGGCGTTGAGCATCACCCTGATACACCTCCGGTGTGGAACAGGGCATTGAACCGCATGCAGGAACAGGCCTTGAGGATGCAGGGGTTGATTGCGGATTTACTTCTGCTGTCCCGACTGGAGGCAACAGAGCCGGAGGGGGATAAACAGAAGGTCAGCCTCAAGCCGCTGCTGGAAGGGATTGCTGAGGATGCCCGGGCGCTCAGTGGTGAAGAGCAGCACCAGGTCTCTCTGGAGTGCGATGATGACGCAGCCATGGTGGGAGACAACGTTGAACTGCGCAGTGCTTTTGCCAATCTGGTCTTCAATGCCATCCGTTATACGCCGACAGGAGGAAAAATCCAGATACGCTGGTGGCAGGATCAACAGGGTGGACATATGATGGTCCAGGACAATGGCGTTGGTATTGATCCGGTTCATATCCCCAGGCTGACCGAGCGGTTTTACCGGGTGGATAAAAGTCGAAGTCAGGCTACCGGGGGGACCGGGTTGGGACTGGCTATCGTCAAGCACGTGCTGTTAAGGCATGATGGTCGTATCAGCATTAGCAGTCATCCAGGCAAGGGCAGCCGTTTTGTCTGTCACTTCCCTTTATCCAGGCTTGCCTCGCGGACTGTGGAGGGTTGATGAGGTTCAGCTGTTTTTTGAAAGCACTAAAATAATTTTAATTAAGGCTTCCTCAAAGTCCCATTAAATGTCTTTTATTCTGAGGGTGGCCACTGTTGTGCAGCATGCAGGATACGTAAAATGCGGACAGTGGTGCTGTCTTCTTGATATACGATGATGTAGTTCGCCCAGGCAACCAGTTCCCTGGTGCCTTTCACACGGCCTGTCTTTCCCATTTTGGGAAAATCCATAAGTTTTAGTACTTTGGACTGAATATCATCTTTGAGTTGTTGAGCTGCAGCAGGGTTATCATCGGATACGTAGTCAATGATGGCTAAAAGATCATTGCGAGCAAGCTTCAACCACTCGACTTTATACACGGCGTTTTTTCCTCTCGATCAGCTCCTGAGCTTCGTCCATCACATCTTCGTGGGCTAACGTTTCTCCGGAAACGGATAGCGCTTTTTTTACATTCTCACGGAACCAGGCATCGTGCGCTTCTGGATCTGAGGTCAGTCCAATTGGCAAGCCTCCTTCTTTGGTTATTCGGGTCAATAAAATCCGGACTGCATCTGAGAGGGTTAAGCCAAAATTGGCAAGCTTTTCTGTCGCTTCAGCTTTCAATTCATGATCTACACGAACATGCAGCATTGTAGTATGAGCCATAATCATATCCTCTAAATTGACAACATATTTACTATAGTGTCTCATTTGAGATACGGTCAAGGCTGTATAGAAATAGTAGATACCATTTTCCGCTGAAATCAGAAGGGCTCTCCCGGAGCCCTCTGAAATTAAGTCACCCTAAAAGTCGTACCGAACCTGGGCCTGGAGGCTGTCTGACTTGAATCCAGAGGCCCACCGGTGCTCATAGTTGAGCAACAGGCTAAGGTCATTATCCATCCAGTAGTCAACCCCCAGGCTGGCCATGTACGATGTTTTCTCTGGCTCCACTCCAAGGGTGCGCAGAGTCAGGGACTGGTTAAACACTTCGGCAGTGATGGTGGAATCGACGGTATCCCCAATGAAATCATGGAATACCATGAGGCTGGCCTCTGGCAACAGAGTGCCGTTGTCCAGTTCCACCAGGTGACTCACACGCACTCCGGTTCCCAATTCAAGGACATTGAAATTATCGGATTCAATATAGGCCGGTGTTGAGCCGTCACTGTAATTCTGGGTATAGGACTCAGTGTTCAGATGACTGTATTCCAGGCTGACCCGGGGCTCAACCAGGGTATCATTGCTATTGAACCACAGCTCCCTGCCAAGGGTGGTATGCAGCCCGTACTGTTTACTTTTGTAGTCAGCTGTCGCTTTTACACTGCCGTTATAGCTGGTGCTGTCGGTGTTGTTGAAGCCAATGTTGAGAACAGAGTCTACAAACCAGTCTCCATGCTGCCAGTCGCTGTATAGACTGAGCTGGTAGCTGTCGATATCACTGCTGGCTGAGGCGTTTTTCACATTAATATCCGCTTTGGCGTAACTGAAAGAGCCTCCCAGCGTGTAGGTATCACTCAGGTCGGTATCACCCCCCAGGCTGAATCCTTTCAGGCGACTCTTGTAGCCATTAAAGGAAACACCCTCACGGCTTTGAGCGTCCTGGTCCGCTTCCGAAGCAATGGCCTTGAGCCAGATGCTGCCCTGGTCAAGCAGGTCGCCCGTGGCAATACCAGAGCGTCCCCCCTCACGAAGGCTGGCCAGGTGGGCCAGTACATTGCTAAACACTTCCCCTTGTATTTGCTCGACGGCGGTAATCACTGAAGTCAGCGAGTCGGTGCTGGGGTAGTGCTGTTTCAGGTAAGTAATTAATCCATTCACATCGGCGATTGCCAGCAGCTGCTCATTTTCCATAAAGTCCGCGGCGGCTTGTTGATCAAGGCCGTTGAGGTAGTTCTGAAGAGCCCCGGCCACCTGGGCTGCCGCAGTATTATTGCTGCCTTCTTCCACGGCTTTTGACAGGTCAGTGGTTGAAGTGGTCACATCCAGGTGCTGATCACCATTGTCCCCAGACCCAGTGGTGGTGAACAGGATGGAAGAAGAGGAGATCACCGGTGTACCATTGATTCCGCCTGCAGCTGTCAGCACCCGGTATTGTTCTGTACCGCCATAGGCGAAGTCTCCACGGTAGTCCGGCGTCACCAGAATTGTTGCACCATCCGTAAAGGTGGCGGTCGGGTTAGTGACGGTTACCAGCTCTGAATTCCCTTCTTCGCCGATTCTGATGCTCTGTGACTGAAGGGTTAGCCGTGCCGTGGTGCTGGCATGTTCAAAATTATTTTCTGAGCCCACAGAGACAGCCAGTGTTCCCTGTTGGTTCAGGTTTACCTCATAGGACACATTCTCGTAGGAAAAATTGTTACCTGCTGGAATCTCCAGTCGGCCAGTGCTCGTAATGGTTATGGCGCTGGCAGCAGCATTGGCGAGGAAGGCATTGTACTCTTCCTCTGAGTCAAACTGGGCGTAATTGACACCATTGATATTGCTATAACCGGGCTGAAAACCGGCAATATTGCCGGTTAACCGGGTGTTTCCGGTTACCTGTATGGACTGAACGCCTTCCACATCCCCATCCACCAAGCCTCCGGCCATCACAAAGGTGTTGTTGTTGCCTGAGAAATCGGTTTTGCCGGTAATGGTGCCGGTATTGATCAAGGTGTGGGCATCTCCTTCCACTCTAACGGCGTCGTCATTTACAGAGGTTACTGAACCGCTATTGGTTACCGTACCAATCACTCCCCCATCAAAGGTGCGAATATAGAGGCCGTGGTCATCCTGGGAAACAAGGGTTCCGGAGTTAACCACATCGCCGATGCTGCCATTTTTGGCAAACACATAAAGAGCATCTTCCAGAGCGTTTATGGTGCCTGAGTTGGTGACAGTGCCCACCTTTGCGCTGCCGTTATCATCCATGCCTATGTTTGTCTGGACAACCAGCCCCCAGTAGCCGGACTGAATGTCGCCACTGTTAGTGACTGAGCCAACAGTACTGTTTTCTCTGGCATAGACTTTCATGGCATCATCGTCTTCACCACTGATCATCGTGCCAGAGTTGACGACGCTTCCCACCGTACTGTTGCCGTAGAGGTTGATCATCATGGCGCGGGATGAATTGGATTCATCGGGCCTGATGTTGCCGTGGTTTTCGATCGCACCGGCCTGGCCGTTACCATCAAGGGTTACTTCTATGCCGTCTCGACCTACGATGATTTCCCCCCTGTTGATGATATCCCCAACAATGCCTGTTGCCCGCTGCTCATATTCGCCTACCTTGATCCCATCCTCCTGGGACTTGATGGTGCCGGTATTAAGAATATTGCCGATATTGGACTGACCGCCTTCAAACTGACCACGGGCGTCTATGTAAAGACCGGTGTTGTCACTGGGCTCATTGATGGTGCCAGTTACAGTGACATTGCCAACCCGACCATTGCCGTTTTCATCGGGTGTGGCGTTGATGCTTACTGCCCCACAGGTTTCCCCCTGATCAGTGCTGATGGTGATATCCCCGCCTTCTGAATCAGGAGTGCCAGAGCATTGGCTGGCGGAGGTGGAGGTTGCTGATAACGTTGCAGCAGCGACAACAATACTCAGCAGTGACCGTTTGAATGTGTTTATTCTGTCCATGATGCTTCTTTTTTTTGTTGTCAATGTGTCTTTTGAGTATATAGAAGACACTGGCAATATTTCAAACGATTGTTTGATGGTGGTTTGCTGGGGGCTGGTAAGGGGCGATATGTATTGGAGGGGGGAATGAAAAAGGGACCCTGAAAGGTCCCTTGATCGAAAGACTGAAAGTAGAGAATCAGTCTTCCAGTTGTTCCAGGGCACAGTCCAGGCGCTTCTTGCCAGTGCGCTCCAGATAGGCCTGGAAGTCACGGGGCAGGCGGCCAGTGGTAGCGCCTTCCCACTGAACACGTTCACCGGCTTCGGTTTCGTATTCGAAGGTGTACTTCTGGATGTTGCGGCGACGCTTGGGAGCGTCTTCCAGATCCAGGCCGCCCAGGTCATTCATGGAAACACCGCGGTCAGCCATGATTTGCTTGATGGCTTCAATGCTGTCCATCTTGGCTTTACGCTTTTCTTCATCCTTTTCACGGGCCTGCTGCTTTTCATTCAGTACATCATGGAGGCGGGAAATAATACGCTCCAGATCTTCCGCATGGACGTCTTTGAAAAGGGAACGGATGCGGGTTTTGCTGCTCAGACGGTGAAGAACTTCTTCAAAGATATTCATTAACTTGGGACTCCGTGGTCTTGATAGAACTTCCAGGCTGGAATGCGAAATTGATTCGACTGTATTTATACAGCAAGGAATTTTTACATGGAAGCCTCATTATATAAATTATTAAAAGAAAGTGAATCAATTATCGTAAAATTTGGGTAATAATTCGTCACTTGTATCCATAAGAGAGTGATATTGAAAGTAATAGGGAGATGGAAGGAGCATTAATCAACAAGAACAAGGAGCCAGTTTATCAAATTGAAAAGCTCCGCTTATCGTTTAGCCCTTCCTGTTTCATACTCCTTTCGGGGTATGAAACAGGTCTGTTACTGACTCCTGAACCGTCAAATAGGTGTTGGCAGGGTATAGGTTTTTAATAGCGCTGAAAAATCCTGCAATACTTTTATGCCACTGGATTCTGCCTGGTGGCACCAGGACTTTAAGGCATGAGTTCTTTCCTTTAGACCTTTGCGGTTCAGCCATATGGCCTGAAGTTCTTTCTTTTTCTGATAAATCGTTTTCAGGACATGGCTGGCTTCAAGAATACGGTCTATCGCTTCATGGTGCTGATGAGCAAGAAGAGACTCTTCCCGGGCCAGAAGGTGTATAGCGGATCGGAGTAATCTGCGGGTGTTTGCTTCTGCTTTCTGGCACTCATGTTTCACCAAAGGGACGATAACCTGCCTTCGGTAGTGATTCATAATCTGAAAACGATTATTGATGACTGCCATAACGGTGTCATTATCAATGTGATTTTTGGTGGTGTCCTTGCTGGCCAGGGGCTGCAGGTGTTTCACTTTTGCCAGGCCAACCCGTGAAAACAAGCGTATCCACAGCTAGCCAATATCAATTTCCCATTTTCTGACCGATAACCGGGCAGAATTAGGATAAGTGTGGTGGTTGTTGTGGAGCTCTTCCCCGCCAATCAGGATTCCCCAGGGAAGAATATTCCGGGCGGCATCCTGGCACTCAAAGTTTCGGTAGCCTCGGGAGTGGCCAATTCCGTTTATGACACCGGCAGCGAAAAAGGGAATCCACATCATCTGGACGGCCCAGACGGTAAGGCCAATAACTCCGAACAGCAACAGGTCAATCATTAACATCAGGATGACGCCCAGGGATTTGAAGGGGGTATAGAGTTTTCTTTCAAGCCAGTCCCGGGGAGTCCGGTGCCCAAAGCGCTTCAGGGTTTCTGAATTTCCGGCTTCCACTTTATACAGCTCTGCGCCCTGCCAGAGTACCCTGGCGAGTCCTTTTTTGACCGGGCTGTGTGGGTCTTCTTCGGTTTCACACAGAGCGTGGTGCTTTCTGTGAACGGCCGTCCATTCACGGGTATTCATTCCTGTGGTCAGCCAAAGCCATAAACGAAAAAAGTGTTGCAGGACCGGATGCAGTTCCAGGGATTGATGGGCACTGAATCGATGGAGGTATATCGTGACTGAGAGAATGGTGATATGGGTGAGCAAAAGGGTGGTGGCCACCAGTGACCAGGGGGAAAGGGAAAGCAAACCTTCGTACCAGGATGAGGGTAAGGCCGTTAAAGAAATCATCTTAAGGTCCTCGAATAAGCTCTCCAGCAGTAACCGCCCACCGCTTGATTGTTATAAAAGTTACAGGCTTCCCGTGTCTGGAAATTATACCGGGATTAATAAGGCGATCAAAGTAACAGCAGGCTGCTAATACAGCCGACTGATTGTTGAGTGGTGATTAACAATGATCCGTGTTCAACAGACACTGACTGGATTGTGAAACCTTGTTACTTACTGCTATTTTCACTGCACTGCCAGCTCTGGGTGACCTGGTCATTTTCGAAGGATTCGATTTCAACATCGAATTGCCAGATCCGATGGATGTGTTTCAGCAGTTCATCGGTCTCTTTTCCCAGGGGCCTTCCCTGATGTTGATAGTGACGGAGGGTAAGCTTTCTGTCTCCCCGGATATTGACGTTATAAACCTGAATATTGGGTTCGCGGTTGCCCAGGTTGTATTGGGCGGCCAGTGATTCACGGATGGACTTATAGCCGACTTCATCATGAATGCTGTCCACTTCCAGATAGGAACGGGACTCATCATCCAGAACCGTAAACAACCTTAAATCCCTCATGACCTTGGGGGAAAGGAACTGAAGAATAAAACTTTCATCCTTGAAATTTTTCATGGCGAAATGAACGGTATCCAGCCAGTCGCTGCCGGCAATATCCGGAAACCAGTGTCTGTCTTCTTCGGTAGGGTTCTCACAGATTCTACGAATATCCATGAACATGCTGAAACCCAGCGTATAGGGATTAATGCCACTGTAATGAGGGCTGTCAAAAGGCGGTTGATAAATGACACTGGAATGGGAGTGAAGAAACTCCAGCATAAAACCATCAGAAACCTTGCCTTCATTGTAGAGCTCGTGCAGCAGATGATAATGCCAGAAACAGGCCCAGCCTTCGTTCATCACCTGAGTCTGTCGCTGTGGGTAATAGTACTGGGCAATTTTACGGGCAATACGGAGGATTTCCCGTTGCCAGGTTTCCAGCAGGGGGGCATTCTTTTCAAAGAAATAGAGCAGGTTTTCTTCCGGGTCTTTGGGGAATCTCACTTCGGTCTGCTCTTGTGTTTTTTCAACTTTTGGAATGGTGCTCCAGATATCATTCAGGGTTCGCTGAATGTATTCAGCCCTTTCATCCTGTCGGGCCTTTTCCTGCTCTGCGGACAGGGGCCTTGGCCGTTTATAGCGGTTAACCCCCTGATTCATTAATGCATGACAGGCATCCAGAATCTCCTCAACCGCTTCAATACCGTACTTCTCTTCACAATCGGCAATGTATTTTTTGGCAAACAGCAGATAATCAATGATGGACTCTGCATCGGTCCATGTTTTGAACAGGTAGTTACCTTTGAAAAAAGAATTATGGCCATAGCTGGCATGGGCCAGCACCAGCGCCTGCATGGTCAGGGTGTTTTCTTCCATCAGATAGGCAATGCAGGGATTGGAGTTGATAACGATTTCGTAAGCCAGCCCCATTTGTCCCCGTTGGTAACTCTGCTGGGTATTGAGAAACTGCTTGCCAAAACTCCAGTGGTTGTACATCAAAGGCATGCCGGTGGAGGCGTAGGCATCCATCATCTGCTCGGAACTGATGACCTCGATCTGGTTGGGGTAAGTGTCCAGTCGGAAGCGGTCAGCCAACCGGGCCAGCTCTTCGTCGTATTGCTGGATCAGCTCAAAGGTCCACTCCAGATCCGTGGAGATCAGTTCGTCGCTCATGCGGTTTCCTTTTTCTCAAACAGTTTGCGGAACACGGGATAAATATCCCCCGGGGATTTGATCTGCTGCATGGCAAAGTGGTCCTTGAACTGCTCGGCAACACTCTGGTATTCCCGCCAGAGGTTCTGATGGGCCCGGTCAGTGATTTCGACGTAACAGAAATATTGCACCTTCTGCATAATCTGTTCGGTCAGAATTTTGGTGCAGACACTGGAGTCTCCTTCCCAGTTATCACCATCGGAGGCCTGGGCCACATAAATATTCCAGTCGGCCGGGCTGTAACGCTTGTTGATCACGTCCCGGGTCATTTCCAGTGCGCTTGAGACAATGGTTCCGCCGGTCTCCCTGGAGTAGAAGAAGTCCTCTTCATCCACCTCTTTGGCGGCGGTGTGATGGCGGATAAACACCACTTCAATCTGTTTGTAGTTTCGCTGCAGGAACAGGTAAAGCAGGATAAAGAACCGCTTGGCCATGTCCTTGATTTCCTGAGTCATGGAGCCGGAGACGTCCATCACACAGAACATGACGGCTTTATTGCTGGGTGAAGGTACCTTCACCATGTTGTTGTATTTCAGGTCAAAGTCATCAATAAACGGCAGTTTTTTCAGTTTGCCGTTCAGTTCCCGGATGCGCTCCCTGAGGGCATCCAGGTGTTCCTGATTGGCTTCATCCGGACTGACTTCCAGCTCCCTGAGTTCTTTTTTCAACGCCCTGATTTCACGACGATCGCCGCCGGACAAAGCGATTCTGCGGGCATGGGCGGATTTCAGGGAACGGACAATGTTCAGGCGGTCTGGAGATCCAGCGGTGGTGTAACCGGCCTGCCGGATTTTGAATTCCGTCATGTCCTCAAGCTGTTTACGGACCAGATTGGGCAGCTCCAGGTTATCAAACATGTATTCCAGAAATTCATCGTGATTGATCTGGAAACTGAACTCATCCATCCCTTCGCCGCTATTACCTGCCTTGCCACGGCCTGACCCTGAACCACTGCCACCGCTTGGCCGCTTGATCCGGTCGCCTGTGGTAAATTCTTTATTGCCTGGATGAACCTGCTTGTAACGGCCACCCTGGCCATGGTGGAAAGAGGGCTCGGAGAGATCTTTGCGCGGGATGGTGACCTCACTGCCCGACACCACGTCGGTGATGGAGCGTTTGTTCACTGCATCGGAGACCGCTTTCTTGATGTGCCGTTTGTATCGATCAAGAAACCGCTGACGATTGACGGTACTTTTGTTTTTCCCGTTGAGCCGTCGATCGATGATGATGCTCATGAATACGCTCCCTGTATTATGCGACTTTTCTGACTGGAACCGGGGCTGAAACGTCATCCGAACCTGTTCAAATAAGCCGAACGCACTGCAGCGAAGAGTCCATTTCGCTGAAAACCCACTCCCATGCCAAGCATGGGAGTGGCTAATGAGTGCTATTTATAGAGTAAAGCCGGGTTACTGCGACTTGCGAACCCGGATATACCACTCTGCCAGCAGGCGAACCTGCTTCTCTGTGTATCCCCGCTCAACCATTCGCTTGACGAACTCATTGTGCTTGCGCTGATCCTCATTGCTGCCCTTGGCATTAAAGGAGATCACCGGCAGCAGGTCTTCTGTGTTGGAAAACATCTTTTTCTCAATCACAGTGCGCATTTTCTCGTAGCTTAACCAGCTGGGGTTCTTGCCTCCGTGGTTGGCCCTGGCCCTGAGGACAAAGTTCACCACTTCGTTACGGAAATCCTTGGGGTTGGCAATGCTGGCGGCTTTCTCGATTTTTTCCAGTTCATCGTTGATGGAAGAGCGGTCGAGAATATCGCCGGTTTCCGGATCACGGTATTCCTGGTCCTGAATCCAGAAATCCGCATAGGTAATGTATCGGTCAAAAATGTTCTGGCCATACTCTGAATAAGATTCCAGGTAAGCGGTCTGGATTTCCTTACCCAGTGACTCAATGTATTTGGGCGCCAGAAACTCTTTCACGTAACGGAGGTAACGTTCATGAACCTCTTTGGGGTACTGTTGCTGTTCAATCTGCTGCTCCAGTAAATAGAGCATGTGAACCGGGTTGGCAGCAATTTCCGTTGGGTCAAAGTTGAAGACTTTGGAGAGGATTTTGAAAGCGAAACGGGTAGAAAGACCTTCCATGCCTTCATCCACTCCAGCGGCATCTTTGTACTCCTGAAGGGGTTTGGCATTGGGGTCGGTGTCTTTCAGGTTTTCACCGTCGTAAATTCGCATCTTTGAATAAATGTTGGAGTTGTCCGGTTCCTTGATGCGGGACAGAACCGTGAATTTTGCCAGCATCTTTAAAGTATCGGGAGCACAGGGCGCCTCTCTCAGCGAACTGTTGGCCAGCAGCTTCTCATAGATCTGGATCTCTTCCGTAACCCGTGTGCAGTAAGGAACCTTGACGATGTTCACCCGGTCAATAAAGGCTTCGTTGGTCTTGTTGTTTTTGAAGGACTGCCATTCGGATTCGTTGGAGTGGGCCAGAATAACACCATTAAAGGGGATGGCTCCCATGCCCTCGGTGCTGTTGTAGTTACCTTCCTGGGTGGCGGTCAGCAGGGGGTGAAGCACCTTGATGGGGGCCTTGAACATTTCCACAAATTCCATCATGCCCTGGTTGGCGCGACAAAGAGCTCCGGAGAAACTGTAGGCATCGGGATCGTCCTGGGAATATTCTTCCAGCTGGCGGATGTCCACTTTACCCACCAGGCTGGAAATATCCTGGTTGTTTTCATCGCCGGGCTCGGTTTTGGCAATCGCGACCTGGTTCAGAATGCTGGGATGCAGTTTGACCACCTTGAATTTGGTGATATCGCCGCCGAATTCGTTCAGTCGTTTTACCGCCCAGGGTGACATGATGCCCCCCAGATAACGGTTGGGAATGCCGTATTCCTGTTCAAGAATCTCAGCGTCTTCGCTCGGGTTAAACAGGTTCAGGGGGGATTCATAAACCGGTGACCCCTTGATGGCATAAAGAGGTACTTTTTCCATCAGGGCTTTCAGACGTTCGGCCAGGGAAGATTTACCGCCACCCACCGGCCCGAGCAGGTAAAGAATCTGTTTCTTTTCTTCCAATCCCTGAGCAGCGTGTTTGAAGTAAGAGACGATTTGCTCAATGGCCTCTTCCATTCCATAAAATTCGCGAAAAGCCGGGTAACGCTTGATCAGTTTGTTGGAAAAAATCCGGCTCTGGCGTGGGTCTCTGGAAGTGTCGACCATTTCCGGCTCACCAATGGCCATCAGCATGCGCTCTGCTGCATTGGCGTAAGTGGCCGGGTCACTTTTGCACAGTGACAGGTACTCCTGAAGGGTGAGTTCTTCCTGCTGCGTGGATTGAAATCTCTGCTGATAGTTATTGAAGATGTCCATGTCTTCGCCCGCCTCTGTCTGATGTGTTTGGCCGATAGCCATGCAGAACCCGTTTTTTTCATACGGCTTGCTCTCACAGGAGCTATCGGCAGAGTCAGAACTTTGACCACATCTTTTATGATTTTTACAAAACCGGCACAGGTGACAATCGTTGGGTTAGATGGTCAGGTACCTGAAAGTGTCAATAATCAACAATGGATCAACATCTGCACATTTCCGTTGCAAAAACACAAGAGACATGACCCCGGGGCCTGCCAGTCTGCTCAAGAAATTCCTGTGTGATCAGTGGTAGAGGTCATAACCAGAGAAGGTCAGTTTACGGAAATCGACAATGAACGTTCTGCCTGTTGCGATACTGACGGTGCTTCGGCGTACAGGCAGAGAAAGGTGTTCCTTATCGCGCGTAACTATCCTTGTTCCGGCTAAGCGTCCAACACCCATCAGGCACCGGTCACTTTCAGCCCTGCAGGCTCCCGGCACTGCCAATTCTGCTTGCTACTGTGGAAATGCCATCCGTTGATTCCCTCTCACTTCCATGGTTCGGGGTAGCATTTCCTGCTCAAAGCGGTAATGGCAGCGCAATTTTTTCTTGCCCCAGGATTTATAATGTGGATTTTTGACTAGTTCTGCAACAACTGAATCATCGCATGTAGAAAACGGGTGGCTTCGCCACCGGTAACAGCCCGGTGATCAAACGACAGTGATAGAGGTAAAATGCGGTGGCATTCCGGTTTTCCGGCCACGCTGACGATCTCTTCTTTAAGCTGCCCAACACCGACAATACAGACCATGGGAGGGACAACAACAGGTGTTGCATACTTTCCGGCAAAGACACCGAAGTTGCTCAGGGTAATGGTGGCTCCCTGGAGGTCTGAGTTGGGCAGGCTTCTGGCTTTGACGCTCTCTTTGAGATAATTAATGGTTTCGCGCAGTTGTTTTTGGTCCATGTTATAGGCATCACGAATAACCGGAACGAAAAGGCCTTCTTCACTGTCTACCGCCAGGCCAAGCTCAACACAGTCATGGAGCTGGCGACTCATGCTGGCACTGTCAAACCAGGCGTTGAGTGCAGGCTCCTGCTGGCAGGCGTGGGTAATGGCCTGAATCAGTCGTACGGTAATGTCTTCTTTATCCGACCAGTGATTAATATCCGCATCATCAAACAACGTGACTGGAACGACAGAGGCATGGGATTCCGCCATGGTGCGAGCCATGTGTTTACGGACCCCTTTCAGGGGTTCCGGATTTTCCAGGGAATAGCTCTTCTGATCCATTGCACTGTTACGGTGCGTTCTTTTATCTGTCCCGGTCCCCTTAGAGAACGCGTTCAGATCCATATTCAAATCCCGGGCAAGATCGAGAAGAGAGCTTTGAGCGGTGGTCGATTCTGCTCCGTTATCGGGAGCGGCGCCGATGATGAAGGCGTCATCCTGTCCTTTTGAGCGGTCATCGCTGGCCAGCTTGCCCACTACCGTACCCGAATCTTCCTGATCTGAGACAAACTCCACCAGAGGTTCTCCGG
Source organism: Endozoicomonas sp. Z74 (assembly GCF_057680865.1). Classification (NCBI taxonomy): domain Bacteria; kingdom Pseudomonadati; phylum Pseudomonadota; class Gammaproteobacteria; order Oceanospirillales; family Endozoicomonadaceae; genus Endozoicomonas; species Endozoicomonas sp. Z74. Next base: position 26,163 of record NZ_JBLYZI010000007.1, on the reverse strand, counting down.
TCAGAATCGTCTCTCCCGGCTGGCCACAAAGACGGGCAACGACGCCTGTGCAAGGGGCGGGTACTTCCACAATAGCTTTGGCGGTTTCCACTGAAACCATCATCTGGTCTTCCTGGACAGTGTCTCCTTCCTTAACATGCCATTCAACGATATCGGCCTCAGGAATCCCCTCGCCCAGATCGGGCAGATTAAAAAAGCGCATGGTCTGATCCTTTATTTATTTTTTTGGTGTGAACATGCTGCAGTTTTTCTTTCACTATGGGCACTGGCTTCTGCAGACATGCTCATTGTTCGAAGGGAGCGGTGATTGTTTTATGAAACCGCTCATGTCTTTGTTTATAACAACCACTCATGGCTGTTTTTATGAAAGCCACTGACTGCTGTTCAATGGCGGGCCAGAGTTCGGATAGCGGCCCTTACAATGTCATCGGTCTGGGGAAGATAATGGTCTTCCATCCGGTAGTAAGGCATAACGGTGTCAAATCCGGTGACGCGTTCAACCGGAGCCCTCAGGGCTGAGAAGGCTTTTTCAGAGAGGGTTGCGGCAATTTCTGCCCCCACGCCAACGCTTCTGCAGGCTTCATGAACAATGACACAGCGACCGGTTTTTTTGACGGAAGCCAGAATGGTGTCCATATCCAGGGGTTTGATAGAAGCTACATCAACTACCTCAGCGGAAATGCCGTGACTCTCCAGTGTACTGGCGGCTTCCAGGGTTTCCCGGATGGAGGCCCCCCAACTGACCAGGCTGACATCCTGGCCTGCCTTCAGAGTAAAGCAGGTGTCCAGTGGCAGTGGCTGGGTGGCAGCATCAATGGTTTGTTTAGTAGCTCGATAGATGCGTTTGGGTTCCAGGAAAATAACCGGGTCCGGTTCATTGATGGCTGATCTCAGCAGCCCATAAGCGCGAACCGGAGAGGAAGGGATGACTACCCGCAGCCCTGGTATATGGGCAAACAGTGCTTCAGTGCTTTCAGAATGGTGTTCCGGGGCGTGTATCCCGCCACCAAAGGGGGCTCTGAGGACCATCGGACAGACCAGGCGACCACGGGTCCGGTTTCTCATCCGGGCAGCGTGGCAGACCAGTTGCTCCATGGCGGGAAAAATAAAGCCCATGAACTGGATTTCCGCTACGGGTTTCATTCCCTGGGTGGCCATACCAACGGTCATGCCGGTAATTAGGGTTTCGGCCAGGGGGGTGTCCATCACCCGCTTCAGGCCGTACTTCTCTCTCAGGCCCTGGGTAGCCCTGAATACTCCTCCGTTGACGCCTATGTCCTCACCCAGAAGCACCACATCCGGATCATTTTCCATGGCATGATCCAGGGCCAGGTTAACGGCTTCCACCATGGTCAGTTGGTTATCCATGGGCATGCCCTCCTGATAATTCCTGGTGCTTGTCAGTCAATTGACGGCTTTTTATCTGCTGACGGCTCTCTTCCCGGGCAAGGGCTTCCTGTTTCTGGGCCTCAAGCTGGGCAGGAATGTTGGCATAGTGGTAATCAAACAGATCCTCTATAGCGGGCAGTGGTGTGCTCTGATACGCCTGGACGGCTTCTTCCACCACCCGGTCTGCTTCGGCCTTCAGGGATCTTTCTTTCTCTTCATTCCAGAGGCCCCGATGGTGCATAAAGTTGCGCAGTCGTTTGATGGGCTCCTTCTGCCATGCCCCCTTCAATTCTTCGCTGTTGCGATAACGACTGGCATCGTCAGCAGTGGTGTGATCGCAGAGACGGTAGCTGATAGCTTCAATCACCGTTGCCCCTTTGCCCTGTCTTGCCCGCTCAATGGCCTGTCCGATCACTTCGTGAAGGGCGATGACATCATTTCCGTCCACCTGCAGGGAAGGCAACCCGGCTGCAATCCCTTTTTGAGCCAGGGTCGGGGCTCCCGACTGGATGGCGCGGGGAACCGATATTGCCCACTGATTGTTATTGATGACAAACACCACCGGCAATTGCCAGGCGCCTGCCAGATTCAGTGCTTCTCCAAAATCCCCTTTGGAAGTGGCTCCGTCACCCAGAGCGCAGAGGGCGACTCTCATGGGATCACCGGCTTCGTGTCGAATCTTTATGGCACTGGCGATGCCTGCAGCATGGCCCGCCTGGGTGGCAATGGGTACGCAGTTTGGCAGGTCCTGGCCCCAGGCCGGGCTGGCGCTGCCCCGCTCATCCCCGCCCCAGTAAAGCAGCACATCACTTAACGGTATGCCCCGAGCCATCAGCCCGGGAAGGTCCCGATAGTAAGGGATCAATACATCTTCTTTTCTTAGCAATGTACCGTATACGGCACTGATGGCCTCTTGCCCGAGACAGGAAGGATAGGTTCCCATTTTTCCGGTTCGTTGAAGGGCTACTGCCTTCTGGTCTCCCTGGCGGGCAATGACCATGGTCCGGTAATAATCGATCAGGGTTTTATTATCATCCACCCACTGGGGCAGAGCTTTCAGGACTTCACCCTCAGCGTCCAGAAACTGCTCCACCGGGGTCAGGTTTAACTCATTGGTATGCATGAACAGGCTCCCTATGCGCTCATCTGACGGGTTTGATCACCGTGCACTATGGCTTCTGCCATCTGGTCAGCAATGATGCTGCCGGGCAGGCCTGCCTGCTGCTGCTGACTGAAGATCCGCAACAATGTGTCGTGTATCCCTCGAACACGCCTTTGCATATCCCCAGGGCTGCTTTTGAGATAAGTCATGGCAACAAAAATCAGGCCGCCGGCATTGATGAGGTAATCAGGGGCAAACAGAATATTGCGTTTGAACAGGGCGAAACCGTCTTCCTCCGTCTGCAACTGGTTATTGGCAGACCCGGCTATTGCCGCGCACTGGAGCTGATCAATGGTCTCGCTGTTGAGGATGCCGCCGAGGCCACAGGGGCTGAACAGGTCGCAGGGCGTGGCATGGATTTCGTCCGGGGCTACGGCGGTGGCACCCAATTCACGAACAGCGTTTTCAACTCGCTTCTCATCTATATCCGCCACAATGAGCCTGGCGCCGTCTCTGTGCAGAAGCTGGCAGAGGGCATAACCCACATTACCGAGACCCTGGACGGCTACGGTCACCCCTTTGAGAGTTTCCGGAAGATCCGGATGGGCTCTCAGGGAGGCCAGAATGCCGTAATAAACACCTTCAGCCGTGTACGGGGCAGGGCTGCCGCAATCGGTTGTACAGGTAACATGGCGGGTTTGGGTGGCAATGGTGTCCATGTCGGCGATGGAGGTGCCGCTGTCCATTGCGGTGACGTAACGTCCACCCAGCTCATTCAGAAACTGCCCGAATGCCTGGAAAAGCAGGGTTCGGTCATAGGGCTTTTCCGGCTCCATGATAACGGCTTTGCCGCCGCCAAGATCCAGTCCGGCCAGCGCGGCTTTATAACTCATACCGCGGGCAAGTCGGATAGCATCGTTGATGGCTTCCTGGGAAGAGGAGTAGGGAATGATCCGGCAGCCTCCGAGGGCGGGGCCTCTGCGGGTGCTGTGGATGGCAATGACGGACTGGAGGCCTGACGCTTCATCAAATTTGCAGTGAAGGTCATTAATGCGCGCCTCGGTCATCTGTCTGAACATGACGGGATCCTCCGTTGGTTCAGAGCAGCAGGCTCTGTTGTTTTTTACCATGCCTGGTCTTCCCCGGGGGTGAGGGGAAAGGTACAGAAAACATGGCCGTTTATTTTTATTTTTGGTTAATAGAGCATCTATCCTTTTTTAGATCATAAAGCTCTATCGGCTGTGAGCCGGTCAGACTCAAGGGAGTGATTTTTCTGTCCCTTTTTCGATTACAGAGGAAATCCGGTTGTGTTGTCAATACCAGGAAATTTATATAAACGTTTGTTTAAAAAAAGAGATCGCCCGTTGGGATTTCACAAAATAGCTGCATTTTTGAAATAAACAATGGTAACGTGTCCGGATAAACTGCTGTGATGCACGGAGGCAATAATGTCGGAAATAATTCAGGAAAAGCGCCGATTTCCCCGTAAGTCCATGGAAAAAACTGCAGAAGTACTGGATAACGACACGGGCCTGTCTCTGGGGGTGCTGGAGGATGTGTCCAAGGGGGGATTCAGTCTGTTGACGGATCAGGGTATCCGTCCTTCGGAACTCCGGAAAGTGACTTTACTCCTTCCAGGGCCTCAGGCAGGCTCCCAGGACAGTGCCGGTCAGAGCAACACATATAAAGTGTCCATGGTGGCAGAATGTGTCTGGTGTCAGGCAGTGAGTGAAAGGGCTGATTTTGCTGCCGGATTTGTTTTGCGGGATATCGAAGATCAGGACGAAGTGGCTCTTAATTATTATATTCGTGACTATCAGGTGGCGGTTGTGCCAGAAGACTGATCTTCTGGCACAGGGCGTATTTTAATGGCCTGCTGTTTCTTTCTGGATTTTAGGCAGAAATTGTCGTAAGTCCGAGAGGCTCCTAGTCCGGAATGGGCAGGTTCAGCGTTTCTTTCAGTTCTTCCATCACGATATAGCTTTTGGACTCCCTTACTCCGGGCAGCTTGAGCAGAATATCCCCAAGCAGTTCACGGTAGGAGGCCATCTCTGAAATACGAGCTTTGACCAGATAATCAAAATGCCCGGATACCAGATGGCATTCAAGAACGTTGGGCAGTTTTGTGACCGCTTTTCGAAAATCGTCAAAAATATCCGCCGACTTGGTGTAGAGGCTGATTTCCACGAACACCAGCAAACCGGCCTGAAGGTACTTCGGGTTCAGTCGTGCTGAATAACCCTGGATAATGCCTTCACGCTCCAGACGTTTCACCCTTTCCATGCAGGGAGTAGTGCTGAGCCCGACTCTGTCGGCAAGATCCACATAGGAAATGCGCCCCTGTTCCTGCAGAGTTCGAAGTATGTTGCGGTCGATCCGATCCAGCTGGCGGACGACTTCTTTTCGGCTTCTCATGATTTCAGCTGTATTCTGACGTTTGTGCGTTCTTTTGTGAGAGCGTTCCGGTCATTGTCTGATTGATCCGACTTTGAGGGAACATTACGAACGCAATGGCATAAGAGATTATAAGGCTTGTGTTCACAGTGTATGCCACGTGCGCCGCTCGGAGCCTGTGACGTCAGTGTGAAGAGATTGGAAAGCCTCTGGCTGACGCAGGTTAGGGTACGGGGAATAAATCTGCAAGTGAGCATTACTAATATCTTTCATCAGGGTTTGTCGCAAAGCCATTTTCATTCCGGGTGTTTTTATGGAAAATGCGCGGGCTTTTGCTTGCCCCAAGGGGTTAAAAGTATCCTCAGGGACGGTTCCCTGTTCTTTCTTATCCGGGCTGGAGATAACTATTGATGATGACCGCATCTGGCTCCCCGAAATCCTCCCCTGTCCCTTCTCCTGTGAAGGGTCGTTCTGGTAATGAAGTTCTGGTCAGAATTGACCGGGTCACCAAAATGTTTGATGACATGGTGGCGGTAGACGATGTCAGCCTGAACATTCGCAAGGGGGAAATTTTTGCTCTGCTGGGTGGTTCGGGTTCGGGCAAGTCGACGCTGCTGAGAATGCTGGCGGGGTTTGAAACACCTTCTGAAGGGGCTATTTATCTGGATGGCCTGGATATTACCCGGCTGCCTCCGTATATGCGTCCTATCAATATGATGTTTCAGTCATACGCGCTGTTTCCCCATATGACGGTGGAGCAGAATGTGGCTTTTGGACTGAAACAGGACCGCCTGCCCAAAGAGGTGATTGCCCAGCGGGTGGATGAGATGCTGAAAATGGTGCATATGGAAAAATATGCACGGCGCAAACCTCACCAGTTGTCCGGTGGCCAGCGCCAGAGGGTAGCCCTGGCCAGAAGCCTGGCCAAGCGACCGAAACTGTTGCTGCTGGATGAACCCATGGGGGCGCTGGATAAGAAACTGCGCAGCCGGATGCAGCTGGAAGTGGTGGATATTATCGAGGAAGTGGGCGTCACCTGCATTATGGTGACCCATGACCAGGAAGAGGCCATGACCATGGCTGAGCGCATTGGGATTATGGATGCCGGCTGGATTGTCCAGGTGGGTACACCGGTGGATATCTATGAAAACCCCAATAGCCGGATGACTGCTGAGTTCATCGGTTCCGTCAATATGTTTGAAGGGGAAATTACCGAGGAAGAGGCGGATCATGTGGTGATTCGCTCGCCACGGATTGAGAAGCCCATTTATATTGGCCACGGTATCACTGCTCCCCTGGAGGATCGAAAGGTCTGGGTTGCAGTGCGTCCCGAGAAAACCCAGGTGACCAGAGAAAGGCCTGAGGGGGATTTCAACTGGAGCAAGGGGGTGGTTCATGATATCGCCTATCTGGGGGGACGCTCGGTGTATTACATCAAACTGCCATCGGGTATGACGGTTCAATCCAATATGGCCAATATTATCCGAACGGCCGATAACCCCACCTGGGACGATGAGGTTTACATCAGCTGGGATGACGACAGTGGCGTGGTGTTGAACAGCTGATTCGTTCTTTTCCTGGGTTGTTTTTCTGGGTTGTTTTCGGGCTCCTCCATTCTGGAGGTGCCATTTTGTGTTTTTGCGAAGTAGACCTCTTCCGGGCTTTTTCTAAGGAAGAGGAGCTCTTTAAAAGACGGTCTCTGTAAAAGAGTATGGGTTGAAATCATGTCTGTTTTTTCGCTGAAAGGTCGCTCTGCCTCTCATGGTAGTGCCAGAAGCGACCTGGAGAGTGTGAATGCCTTCAAGGAACTCTGGGGACGCCGCCTGGTGATTGGCGTCCCCTATCTCTGGCTGCTGCTGTTTTTTCTGGTGCCCTTCCTGATTGTTGTCAAAATCAGTTTTTCCATGGCGGATATCGCCATACCGCCCTATACCCCCATCGTTGAGTATTTTGATGAGGTGCTGTCGTTCAACCTGAATCTGGGCAATTACTTTTTTCTGTTTGATGATGAACTGTATTTTCAGGCCTACCTGACCTCTATCCGTCTGGCGATGGTGTCCACTTTTTTCTGTCTTCTTCTGGGATATCCCATGGCTTACGCCATGTCCAGGGCTTCGGGGAGACGACAGAGCCTGCTGTTGATGCTGGTTTTACTGCCTTCATGGACTTCCTTTCTGATACGCATCTATGCCTGGATGGGCATACTGAAAAACAACGGGTTGCTGAATAATTTACTGATGTGGAGTGGGGTCGTTGATCAGCCACTGCATATCCTCAATACAAACATTGCCGTCTACATTGGCATTGTGTACGCCTATTTGCCGTTTATGGTGTTGCCCATTTACGCCAACCTCACCCAGCTGGACCGCTCCCTGCTGGAAGCTTCCAGTGACCTTGGCTGTCGTCCCTGGCAGACGTTTGTCCGGGTGACGCTGCCTTTGTCGAAAGCCGGGATTATTGCCGGGTGCATGCTGGTCTTTATTCCGGCGGTGGGTGAATACGTTATCCCTGAGCTGCTGGGGGGGCCGGAAAGCCTGATGATCGGCAAAGTGCTGTGGCAGGAGTTCTTCAATAATCGGGACTGGCCCCTGGCGGGTTCTCTGGCCATGATCATGTTGTTGATCCTGTGTCTGCCGATTGCTTTCTTTAATCGTCAGCAGGCACGGCAGATGGAGGCTGAACTACGATGAGCCGAATCGTCGAAAAGGCAAGGTTGGCCAGGCGGATCAACAAGCCGGGTTTCTCCGGCATCATGCTGGTGGCAGGGCTGATCTTCCTCTATCTGCCCATGTTCATTCTGGTGTTTTATTCGTTCAATGCTTCCCGGTTGGTGACCGTTTGGGCGGGCTTCTCTACCCACTGGTATGTAGAGCTGTTCCGGGATCAGCAGCTGATGGGGGCGGTCTGGATGAGCCTCCGGATTGCCTTTTATAACGCTTCCATGGCGGTGGTGCTGGGCACCATGTCGGCGTTTATGCTGGCCCGTTTTGGCCAGTTTCGGGGGCGGACGGCCTTCAGCAGTATGCTGACAGCACCACTGGTTATGCCGGATGTGATCACTGGGTTGTCGTTGCTGCTGCTGTTTGTCACTCTGGCGGATCTGATTGGCTGGCCCATGGAGAGGGGCATGCTGACCATCTGGATTGCCCATGTGACCTTTTCCACGGCCTATGTTGCGGTTGTGGTAGGAGCACGGTTGAGGGAAGTGGACCGCTCCATTGAAGAGGCGGCCATGGATCTGGGGGCTACGCCTCTGAAAACCTTTTTTCTGATCACCATCCCCACCATAGCGCCTTCCCTGGCAGCCGGGTGGCTACTGGCTTTTACCCTGTCACTGGATGACCTGGTGATTGCCAGTTTTGTATCGGGACCCGGCTCTACCACGTTGCCCATGGTAGTGTTCTCCTCGGTTCGTCTAGGGGTCTCTCCGAAAATCAATGCCCTGGCAACCCTGATTATCCTGGTGGTTTCCCTGGCGGCCCTCATCGGGTGGTGGCTGATGCGACGGGCAGAAAGAGAGCGGAAAGCCAATCTGGAGCGGCTGAGTGGTGGTTGATGGATTTTCCTCAGGTTTTTTTACAGGCTTCTCAGGGTACGGAGGCCTGTGTCAGGGTTAAGTATGGCTTGATTCCTGAGGTTGATGGGTGTAGAAATACATCATGACGGTTCAGTCATCGAGCGGGTGTCGTATAATGGCTATTACCCCAGCTTCCCAAGCTGGAGACGTGGGTTCGATTCCCATCACCCGCTCCATTTAAACTATTCCATCCCTGCTACATAAACCCCTGAATCCGGTTTGATAAAGGCTGGACTACCTTCTACGCTTCCTGAATCGTTGTATCGGTTGTAAAACCCAACTCTGCTCGGATTGTCTGGCTTGAATAAAGCGCCTTTTTTAATCAGGAAAACGCAGCATTTTCAGAAACTGGGGCCAACTCCATGGTTCGCGGTGAGCTGCACTGTCCGCTTATGGCTGCTTATTGTAAAAAAGAGTGTAATAAAGAGCCTGCCTTCCCGTTTTTTGGGGGTAAATGGGGTGAACTCCCTTTTTCGTTTGTCATGCCCCTTTATGGTATGTCTGTTGTTTATTTCCGGATGTTCCGGTTTGACGCTTCCGTTGGTGGAGAAGATTGGTTTATGCGGGACGGGCCATGACAGGCACTTCTGCTCCCAGCCGGGGCAGCCTGGAGCTTATGGGTTGGAGCGCTTGAAGAGTGATATGGACAATGAGGGAGCCAAGTGTAACCGAAACGGGGTCAGCTTTTACTGCACAGACCCCTCTACGGAGAATCAGCCTTCCGCCATTGATATAGAGTCTCGCCGGAATGAAGAAAGGCGGGCTTTGCCTATTGAACTCAGAATGCCTCCAGGAAGCTGATTCAGCTTCGAGGAGCGGGCTCCGTTCCCGGCTTTAAATGAGCTGCAGTGCTATTCAGTGCATGATCAACAGTGCAATTCGTTGAGGCATTCATGGTGCCCCCAATGTGTTTTACGGGAACCCGGTTAAGGTTACAGAGCAACTGATAGGGGATGGTGTCAGAGTGCATGGCAATTTCTGAAACCGGTAATCCACCGCCCCAGAGGGTTGCCTTGTCTCCCAGCTGAACTCCGGGAGCATCGGTCAGGTCCACCGTTAACATATCCATGGAAACCCGACCAATCAAAGGCACCCTGTGTCCGTTCACCAATACGGGGGTGTCATTGCCTGCATGGCGTGGATAACCATCGGCATAACCCATGGCAATGACGCCGATACGGGTTGGGCGATTCGCTGTCCATACACTGCCATAACCGACGGAGCTGCCTGCAGGCACTTCTTTAATGCTGATCAGGGCTGAGTTCAACTCCATTACCGGCTGAATCTGCTGATCGATGGGATGGGGCTCATTGAAGGGGGATACACCGTAGAGCAGCAGACCTGGCCGGTTCCATTCCCCCCGGGCTCCAGGCAGGGTAATCAGGCCTGCAGAGTTGCAGAAGCTGCGTTCTCCAGGCAGGCCCAGAGTATATTCCTCAAACGTTTCCAGCTGCTGTTGAGCATGACGGGTATCCGGTTCATCGGCACAGGCAAAATGGCTCATCAACACCAGGTCATTAATTGAGGGCAAGTCATTCAAGGCAAGCCAGGCGTTGCGATAGTCTGAGGGTGAAAAGCCGACTCTTCCCATGCCGGAATCCATTTTCAGCCAGGCCCGGATGCCTCTTTTCAAGGAGTGCTTCTTGAGAAGGTCGATCTGCTGCTGATGATGAACCACAGTATCCAGGCGATACTCCTCGATCACCCTGAGTTCGGAAGGCTCAAAAAAACCTTCCAGCAGCAGAATGGGTTGCTGGATACCGGCTTCCCGCAGTTCAAGGGCTTCTTCAATACAGGCGACGGCAAAACCATCGGCAATGTCCGCCAGTGCGCTGGCACAAAGGGTTGCTCCGTGGCTGTAAGCGTCTGCTTTGACCACAGCCATTATTCTGCCATTGCCTGACAATGTCTTTGCCAGCTGGTAGTTATGACGCAGTGCATCAAGATTTATGGTCGCATTCGCTGGTCGGCCCATTCGGTTCGAGATTCCCCCAAAAATGCAGATTAAGGAGCGGCATCCTATCACCTCATAACCATCTGCTCTTTATGTGTTTATCGAAATATTGTTAGTGAATAAATAATACCCTTTGAAGGTATATGTACATAGTTTTCATTTCATATTGTTATCAAATTCGGTGCAAAAAAACGGCCTACACTTTCTCTCGTTTCTCAACAGGAGACGGTGATGATCTTTTGCGAAGGTCTGGAACACCCGGAGGCGCCGGTTTTGATGGCAGATGGTCAGTGGCTGGTGGCCCAGATGATGATGGGAACCGGCTGTGTCAGCCGTATCAATGGGGAGGGCAGCAAAGTCATAACGGTAAAAGAAACCGGTCGGCCTAACGGCCTTCTGGTCAGCGAAGATGGAAGTATCTGGGTGGCGGAAAGCTGGGAACCTTCGTTGATTAAAATCACGCCTGAATCGCTTTGGAGTACCCACGGTTGTGTGGCTGAACGCTGCAGTGCCAGAGTGGTGGCCAGAGGGGCCAATGGCCAATCATTCCTCTGGCCCAATGACCTGGTTTTTGGCCCTGATGGCGCGATTTATATGACCGACTCCGGCCTCAGGGTCAATGAGCTTTTGACCGCTTCGGGCCTGGACCCTCAAGCCTGGAAAGGTTTCATGTCAGGGCGTCTTTACCGGATTGATCCGGTCACTGAAACGGTTGAGTGCCTGGACAGTGGTTTTCGTTTTCTCAATGGGCTGGCGTTTGGGCCTGACCGCTGTTTGTATGTGGCTGAAACCGTGACAGGGAGGATCTATCGATACGAGTTTACCGATTCACTTCAGGTGAGCAGCAGAACGGTGTTTGCTGAAGTGACTGACCCGTCAGGCCCCAGTCGTGTAGTCGGGCCAGATGGCATGGCTTTTGACGAACAGGGCACTTTGTATATTGCCCTATTCGGTCAGGGGCATATAGCCACTGTTGACCCGTGCGGCAGGGTCCGGCGGGATCTGGTAACCCGCGGGTCATGCCCAACCAATGTCGCCTTTGGTCCAAAGGGTAGCCATAGACTGTATGTTACGGAATATCAGAGGGGCCGCATTGAAATGCTGGAGGTTCCCTGTGATGGTTTTGACAGCGCTCTCCTTCAATCCCCCTGAGTGATTTTTGTCTTACTGCATCCATTTCTCTGACTACACTGTATAGGGTTCGATAGATCATGGATTTTTTAGAATATTCCGGCGGGGACCAAACAGAATGGGTTGCAAAAGTGCCTGGAAAGGAATCTTGATTTTCCGCTGAGTGTAATCAAACCGCTGCCTGGGAGAATAATCATGATGGCGCTATTTGCCCCGCCTGCCCACCAGAGACCGGTTGATGCAAATGAGGTTGATGCTACCTACAGGCAGCTGCGCAGGCAGGTTCTGCTGGGTGTGATTGTCGGATATGCGGCCTACTACCTGATTCGGAAAAACTTTGCCCTGGTTATGCCCGAACTGATTGAACAGGGGTTCAGCAAGTCTGAGTTGGGGTTTGCTCTGTCGGCGGTTTCCTTTGCTTATGGTTTCAGCAAATTCCTGATGGGAAACCTGTCCGACCGAAGTGATGCCCGGAAGTTTATGACCATCGGGCTCTGTCTCTCTGCGGTTACCATGATCGTTATTGGCGTTGTGCCGCTGGCGACGGCTACAGTATCCGCAATGTTTGTGCTGCTCTTTCTGAATGGATGGTTTCAGGGTATGGGCTATCCTGCTGGCAGCCGTGTCATGACACACTGGTTTTCGGTCAGGGAGCGGGGGGTTAAATGGGCGTACTGGAATACCTCTCACAACCTGGGGGCAGGGCTGGTGGGGCCTCTTGCTATTTTTGCGGTGTTTCTGTTTCATGACTGGCATGCCCAGCTCTGGTTTCATGGGGTTCTGGCACTCTGTCTTGCGGGATGCACCTGGATGTTACTGAGGGATACACCTCAGTCCTGTGGCTTGCCCAGCATTGAAGACTGGACGGGTGATCAACTGAAGTCTTACGATCCCCGGCGCCATGAACAGGAAATGACCGGCCGACAGATTTTTTTCCAATATGTCCTGAACAGTCGCCTGCTCTGGTATCTCTCCCTGGCCAACGTTTTTGTCTATCTGGTTCGGTACGGTGTGCTCGATTGGGCGCCCACCTATCTGAAAGAGGCCAAAGGGTTTTCCATGACCCAGAGTGGCTGGGCTTACTTTCTGTTTGAGTTTGCCGGTATTCCAGGCATTCTTCTGGCGGGGTGGGTCAGCGATCGTTACTTCCGGGGTTGTCGTGCACCGGTCAGCATTATCATGATGCTGATGGTCTGTGTGGCCGTTGTTGTTTATTGGCAGAACCCCGCGGGCAACCCCCTGATTGATAATCTCTGTCTGATCTTTGTGGGTTTTCTGATCTACGGGCCGGTGGTGCTGGTTGGGTTGCAGGCTGCAGACTCGGTGCCCAAAAAAGCGACGGGTACAGCAACCGGGTTGACGGGATTATTTGGTTATCTGGGAGGCGCCCTGTTTGCCAATATTGCCATGGGCCTGGTTGTGGATCAGTTTGGCTGGAGCGGTGGATTTACCCTGGTTCTCACCGCCTGTGCACTGGCCGTCCTTTTTCTTTGCATGACTCTGGGGCAGGAGAGGGAGGATAAGTCAGGCTTGTATCAGTAAACAAAGTCGGGATTGACAATTAATTCAGTTGAATTAGTATTAAATCACCTGAATTAATGCCAATAAAAAGAAGAAAATAATGGATCCTGTATTATCCCTCATCAATGAGCGGCCCACTGCTGCAGAAGCTATTCATCCAGCAAGACAGTCCAGTGCCTTCCGGATAAACGACTTTATTTATATGTCTTCGGGTACGTCCAATAGCTACATGGTCGTGACGGAAGAGGGAAGGGTCATCATTAATACCGGCATGGGGTTTGAGTCTCTTGTGCACAAACGGGTTTTTGATGAAGTATGCCCCGGGCCAACCCCTTATATCCTGTTAACCCAGGGGCATGTGGATCATGTGGGTGGGGTGAAGACATTCCGAGAACCTCACACCCGGCTGGTTGCCCAGAGTTCTCTGCCGGAATGCCAGGCGGATGATGAGCGCATTCATGACCGGCGCAGTGCCCAGAGTTACATCTGGTTCAGTGACATCATTGATGATGCCATGACCTTGATGGATCAACACCCTGAGCTGTTTGAGCAGGATCGCCCGGTGGCGGATATCAGCTTTGATGATCACTATGCTTTCAGTCTGGGAGGCATTGATTTTGAACTGATATCGACGCCGGGAGGGGAAACCATCGACAGCTGTGCGGTATGGTTGCCTCAGCACCGTATTTTGTTCAGTGGTAATGTGTTTGGCCCCCTGTTCCCTCACTTTCCTAATTTCAACACCATCCGGGGTGATAAATACCGGGACGTTGGTCGTTATCTGGAATCCCTGAAAACCATCCAGAGCCTGCAGCCTTCCCTGCTGATCACCGGCCATGGAGAGCCTGTTCGTGGGGAGGGCCTGATTCAGAAATGCCTGACCCGGTTGCACGATGCCGTGGACTACGTGCATCGGGAGACATTGGCGGGCATTGCCAAAGGCAAAGGTATTCATCAGCTGATGCGTGAAATTACCCTGCCAACCGAGCTTAAAGTGGGGCAGGGCTATGGTCGTGTAGCCTGGTGTGTTCGAACCATCTGGGAGCAGTATATGGGGTGGTTCCGGGCAGAAAGGACGTCGGAGCTATACCCGACACCGGTCAGTGAACTGTACCCGGATATTGTCCGCCTGACCGGTGTTCCGGCACTGCTTGAACTGGGTAAAGCCAGGCTTCAGGCGGGAGAGCTGGAAAGCGCCCTGATTCTGGCGGAAATGTTGTTGAAAGCAGAGCCTGAAGACCCCCAGGTGCTAGTCCTATGTCTTGAAGTTCATGAAAAGCTGCTGAAGGTACCGGAAGATGCGGACAATTTCTGGCTGGGGGGGTGGCTGCGTTATCAGGTTGCTGATTTACAAAGTCGGCTGGAAGAGGTTGAAAGCAGGGAAGGCTCCATGGCTTCTGGTGATATGGGGCCAGAAACGGTGTTCAATAAGCTTCCATCGTTGTTTATTCCGGCGGCGGCAAAGAACGTCGATACCGTTCTGCTGTTCAATATCACGGGCAGCAGCCCAGAGGGTGGCAAGGGGAGCATGTGGCACCTGGGTATTCATGGTGGAGCACTTACGGTTGAGAGGGGAGGACATGAACGTCAAGACTGCACCATCACGATGGATGGGGAGGACTTTGTTCGCCTGTTCTGCGGCAAACTGAACCCCATCAAGGCCCTGATGTTGGGAAAGCTGAAAGTGGAGGGGGATCGCAAGCAGGCAAGGGTACTGGATACCTGTTTCAGAAAGCTGGACGCTCCGGTGAGCGGGCAGCCTGCAAGGGCTACAGAAAACCGTGCAGAAAAGCCCAGGCTGGATAAACCCCGGGATATTATTTTCGATGACCTTGCTGCTCCCAGAAGAACCCTGTTGCAGAAGCTGGCTTTACGGGCTTCAGGAAGCCGCTCGGGAGAGATGACTCTGGAAGGGGTGTTGGGGGCTGCCAGGGCGCAAACCGGTTTAAGCGACTTTGGGGAAGAGGGTTTTAAAGAGCGGTTGCAGCTCTTGCTGGATGAGTACAACGGCGATAGAGGGTTGACGGGCCTTGGGCGCAATCAGCTTTACAATGATACGGTCCGTTATGCCAGCAACCGTTTATTGATCCAGGATAAAATGAAATCGACTCCGGGGCTCAGTGAAGAAAAACTGGAACTCCCCCTCATTGTTGCCGGGCTGCCCCGGTCCGGGACCACTCATCTGGTGAACCTGCTGGCATCGGATCAACGGTTTGCCTCTTTGCCCCTCTGGTTGTCCCAGGAGCCTTTTCATATCAAGGGTAAGCACAGGGCTGGGTTTGCCCTGAAATCTGCCGCAAAACTGATGGCCATGCTCACCGGCTCTGAGCACCGGAGTAACAGTGACCCCCGCTATCTGCGCAGCAGTCTCCGCTGGTCTGCCATGCAGTTGATGGCTCCCGCCATTGCGGCCATGCACCCCATGAATCCCGATCATATCCATGAAGAGCTGGAATTGATGGCGCCGGATTTTGCCTCCTACCACTTTGAGTGGACATCCTGCGTTCCCCGCTATCGTGACCACTATCTGAATAACAGTCAGTTGCCCCATTACCACTACATGAAAAACGTGTTGAAACTTCTGCAGCTGGAACGTAATGAGAGCAAACCCTGGGTCCTGAAGTGCCCTCAGCATATGGAGCAGCTGCCGGTGCTAAAAGAGACGTTTCCCGATGCCTCGCTGGTGGTAACCCACCGGGACCCTGTGGCGGTCATCCAGTCCGCTGCCACCATGGTGACTTATCCACAGCGGATGATGAGGCGGGACATCAACCCGAAAGCGGTCATTGAATACTGGACAGACCGGGTTGAGACGTTACTGAGAACCTGTGTGGAGGAGCGGGCCACCTGGAACCAGCAGCAAAGCATGGATGTCCTGTTCCATGAATTCATGGCAGGCGATATGGCAACCATTGCCCGAATTTATGAGATGGCTGAGATTGAGCTGACCCCTACCGCCCGAAGGCAGATGAATGATTTCATCAAAGCTCATCCCCGGGGAAAGCATGGCAGAGTCGTCTATAACCTGAAGGAGAATTTTGGCGTTGCCAGTGAGGAGATTCGCGAACGATTTGATTTCTATTACAACGCTTACCCGGTAAAAGCTGAAGTATAAGGGGGCTGGGAAGCCAGCGGTAACAAGAACAAAAATAATAATGGAACGTTCTATGAATGAGACAACCCTTCAGTTTGGCATTCTGGGGGCGGCCCGGATCGCTCCCTTTGCACTGATCCGACAGCTGCGCCAGGTGGATGGTGCCCGGGTGCTGGCTGTGGCAGAGGAATACCAGGAGGAAGCCGCCCTGGAGAAATACGCAAAGAAACACGGTATTCCCCGGACTTACCGGAGCTTTGATGCCTTGCTGGAAGACCCGGATATTCACGCAGTCTACATACCCTTGCCAATCAGCCTCCATGCCCAGTGGGTGATCAGGGCGATTCAGGCTGGCAAACATGTATTGTGTGAAAAACCCATGTGCGCCAATGCTATAGAGGCCCAGGCGGTTCATGATGTGGCGGTGGCCAGTGACTGTGTGGTGGCTGAAGCCATGCACCTCCGTTATCACCCTCTGGTTGGCCGAGTCAAAGAGATCATTGACAGTGGTGAGCTTGGAGCTCTGAAAAAGATTGAGTCCAATTTCAGCTGCTACCTCCCGTTTGATGATTTTCGTTTTAATTATGCCCTGGGCGGTGGCGGCATGATGGACATGGGTTGTTACCCCATCAGTTTTATTCGTGCCGTGATCGGCATTGAACCGAAGGTGGTTGATGCACAGGCCGGTGTTTATAACCACCACATTGACCGGTGGATGCGCTCTCACCTTGATTTTGGGGAGGGCTGTAAAGGGGAGTTCTTTGTGGGAATGCGAACGTTTCGTTCGTTGCTCAGTGTGTCCATGGAGATTATTGGGGAAAAGGGGAGGCTTTCACTGAATAATTTCATCAAGCCGGAAATCCATCATCGGCTGGTGGTCAATACCGATCGAATGAAGCGTCGGGAAAAAGTTTATGGGGGCTCAACCTACCAGACTCAGCTGGAAGCGTTTATTGCCGCGGTTCGAGGCGAAGGGAAGATGCTTACCTCGACGGAAGAGGCACTGAACAACCAGAAGGTGATTGACGCTATTTACCAAAAGGCCGGACTGCCCCTGAGAGGTCAGATTTCCGACAGCCTCCTGGCTCAACAACAATAAAAAACCGATTGGAGGACACAATCATGGGCGATCGATCAATGAAAGATAAAGTCTGCATGATTACCGGAGCGACCAGCGGTATTGGCCGCAGCCTGGCCATAGAGCTTTCCCGGCTGGGTGCCCGGGTCGTGATCGTAGGGCGCAGCCTGGAAAAGTGCCAGGCCGTTCGACAGGAGATTATTGAACTGGGTGGGTTGGAGCCGGTTATCCTGCAGTGTGATCTTGGTTCTCTGTCCCAGGTGGAAAAGACGGCTGATGCCTTTCTGGCGATGGACCTGCCACTGCATGTCCTGATCAATAATGCCGGAGCGGTGAATCAGTCCAGACAGGAAACGGAAGATGGCCTGGAACAGACGATAGCCGTCAGTTATTTTGCCGGGTTTAAATTGACGGCGCTGTTACTGGATAAACTCAAAAGCAGTGGTCAGGCCCGTATCCTCAACATCACTTCCAACAGCTACCCCTTGGGTAAACTGGATTTTGACAATCTCAATTTTGACAGAAAATACGGTCCGATGCGGGCCTACAGTACCTCAAAGCTGGCCATGATCCAGTTCTCCCGGAGGCTGGCCAGGCATCTCGAAGGCACGGACGTGACGGTGAATGCCGTACATCCGGGCATGATCTACACCAATATTGGCATTAGCAACAACACCGGCTGGCTGGCCAGGGCTTCCAATTTTGTCTGGAAAATGATTGCAGAGCCCTTGGAAGAAGCTCACAAAACCACGCTTTATGCGGCGGTTTCAAGAGAGCTGGAGGGGGTGTCCGGACAGTACATTGCCAACTCGGCAGTCGCGAAATTACATACAAAGGCACTGTGTGACAATACTTCGGAAAAACTCTGGAAAGTCAGCCAGACCATTACCGGTACTGCTTATCCCTGATCGGGGAGTCTGTGCGATAATCCTTGCCGTGAACATGGGATAACCAATAGTAAAAAGGCTTTGTTTTGAGTGTTGTTGAATTATCGGCCAAAGATCGCCTGGTGCAATCAGCGGAACAGCTGTTTGCGGAAAAAGGTCTGGAGGGGGCTTCGTTAAGGGAGATCAGCATCCATGCCGGTCAGAAAAATACCAGTGCCGTACAGTATCACTTCAGGAATAAAGAGGGGCTGATTGCCGCTATCTGGCAGAAGCACGCCCGGCAGATTGACCAGGAAAGAACCCGGATGCTGGCACAGTCTGGCGACGCCAGGGACCTCAGATCCCTGGTGGAACTGCTGATCCTGCCGGTGGCGAACAAACTCTATGATGAGGACGGAGGCCGGTACTATATCCAGGTGATGTCCCATTTGATCAGCTATTCCGGCAAAAACATGCTGGAGCTTTATGAGCATGTCATAGAGCCCTCAACCCAGAGTGTTCTGGTTGCCCTGGAACCTTACGCAGAGCATCTGAGCGAAGCGGATAAAACGGCCCGTAAGTTGTTGGTTTCCGGCTTGTTGTTTCACTCTCTGGCTGACTACATTCGCCTCAGTGATTGCCAGGCCCGGTTGACTGAAAATCTGAGGGAATCGGACATGATTCGAAACCTGGTCAGTATGATCATCGCGGCGATTAAGGCGGACTGAAAACTGAACTACCACTGACCAATGACGCCTTCAAAGGGCTTCTGCCCTCACCCAAACCCTCTCCCAAAGGGAGAGGGATTTAAAGGTTTCTCTCTTTCCAAGTGGGAGAGGTTTTTAAGGGGTTGCACTCTAAGACCCCCTCTCCCTTTGGGAGAGGGCTGGGGTGAGGGGAAACAGTGAAGGGTTCAGGGCAGAGACATGAAGATCAACTGCCAAAGCCACGGTATAACCTATGCGGGTCTGCCAGACATAGCCGGGGGCTTACCTGATGATTAATAAAAATAACAAGGAAGACAACCATGAGTGGATGCAGTGAACAACAGATTAAAGAGGCCATGGCGGCTTATGTTGATGGTATCAGTGCCGGTGATCTGGATCAGGTGCTGACACTGTTTGCCGAAGATGCTGTGGTGGAAGACCCGGTAGGCAGTGATCCCCACAGGGGACATGAAGCGTTGCGCTGCTTCTATCAGTTTGCCATCAGCACGGTAGCCCGCATGGAACTGGATGGTGCGGTCAGAGCCCGGGAAAAGTGGGGGGCAGCAGCCATGAAGGCTTATCCCCGTGGTTCTGAGGGACGAATGGTGGTGGAAACCCTGGATGTGATGGAGTTCAACGACGAAGGAAAGATAACTCGTATGACCGCTTACTGGGGAAATGGAAATCTGAAATCACTGTAAAACGGATATTAAAAACAATAAAAAGGAAAAACGGCCATGAAGCGCTCTTCGGGGAGTTTATTATCTCTATTCATACTGATTTTTTTATCATTCAGCAGTGGCAGTTACGGGAAGAACTTGCCACCGGATAATCCATGGCTGGCGGACAGTGCTTATCCTGTATCTCATCATAATGCCGGGCAGACGGACAGCACCTG
This sequence comes from Endozoicomonas sp. Z74, assembly GCF_057680865.1. Taxonomy (NCBI): domain Bacteria; kingdom Pseudomonadati; phylum Pseudomonadota; class Gammaproteobacteria; order Oceanospirillales; family Endozoicomonadaceae; genus Endozoicomonas; species Endozoicomonas sp. Z74. The sequence continues at coordinate 6,452 of NZ_JBLYZI010000007.1, read as the reverse complement.
GGTGGATGGTCCCTCCATTGGCAAGAAGCTGGAACGCTCGGATGTTCAGACGGTTCCGGTACTGTGGAGCTCGGCCCCCACCTATAAAAAGATTGGCAGCGACACAGTTGTGATTGCCAGTAACCCCCTGGGGCTGATTAAAATCAAGGTGAATGACCGCGAGTTCAAACGAATCTCCGATGTTCCTTATCCCGGGAGGGAAGAGGTGCACCAGGAAGGCAGCTACGAAAAGATCAATCAGGCCATGGAATCCATTGATGCCGCCCGTAAAGCCGACTCAGACTGGAAAGTATTGCTGAACTCCTGGCTGATGTACTGGAGGCTGAACATCAATATGCGCACCATGCCTTCCGGTGCCTATTCGGTCATTGATAAAGACGGTTACCACTACACCAATTATGACCACCACTATCTGGTGAAGTCTTTTGATGGCAACCAGGCTGAACAGCCCCTGCTTCCGGTCAAATCCGCCAATATCGTGTCCCAGTTGCCCCCTGAAGATGCCGACCGGTTTGAGACGATTCTGGGGATATCCATGACCTGGGACGGTTATCTGGTGGCTGCAGCGACAGGAGGGATAATGGTGGTCGATCGCGAGCTTCAGGTAAAAGACCATGTGGTTTTGCCGGGGGAGTGGGTAGAGAACTCTGTTGCCGTGGATGAGGGCAACGGGATTTATGTGGTGACCTCACAGAAGCTGCATAAATTCGTCTGGACAGGAGAGAAAATTTCCCGAAACAAAGCCGATGGTGCCTGGAGCTCCCCTTACGATGTGAGGCCGGAAGGGGAGGCTCGCAGTATGGGAGCGGCCTCCCATGGTTCTGGAACAACACCTTCTCTGATGGGGTTCGGTGATGATGAAGACAAGCTGGTGATTATCTCCGATGGCAGTCCTGAAGGTGCCAGGGTTGTGGCCTTCTGGCGGGATAAGATTCCGGATGACTTTCAACAGAAGCCAGGGACGGCCTCTCGTCGTATTGCGGACCAGATCCCCCTGGACATCAGCAAGCTGACCATTGAGCCATCGCCTGCTATTTCGGGCTATGGGGTGCTGGTGATCAACAGCACCTACCCGGAACCTTCACCATTGTCCATGGACCTGTTATCCAATGCCTTTACTTCGGGAGCGACCAGGCCTGCACCAAGAGGGATTCAGAAATACCAGTGGTTGCCCGATGAGAATCGTTTTGTTGCCCGCTGGTCCATGGAGGATATCGACAATACGGACTGGATGCCTCCGGCAGTATCCACCAGTAATGGGCTGGTCTATATCGCCAATCGCGTGGATGATGTTTATGAATATCGGGCCGCGGATTGGGAAACTGGTGAGCTGAAGGCTGTCTGGTCTTTTCCGGATGACAGCCTGCTTTGGAATAACTGGGGCGGTATCACCGTGTTGCTTGAAAATGGTGACTTGCTTCTGGGCGGCTTTTTTGCGGTGAAACGATACCGGGTAGGTGATCTTCGATGAATCGAACATCACCTCCTGGTTTCGAGCTGTGCTTCCATTGATGTTCTGATGGCCTTTGCCAGGCTGCCTATGCCCGGTTTCCGGCTGGGTGGGAAAGGTATTGGACGACAGAGGCTCATAACCCGAAGGCCGATTCGGGCTGAGTACAGGCCCACGCCCAGCCCGCTGGCTGCCTGGCTGCTGATGACACCCAGCAGCCGATTGGAGGTGAAGTCCGCGAGCTGGTCCGATAGCAGTTCAGTGGCGCCCGCCAGGGTCATTTGCTCCAGAACCATTCTCATCAGTCGTGTTCTGGCGGCAAAGGAGGGGCGAATGCCGTATATCTGACAGATTTCGTCCACCATTTTCAGGCTTCTCCAGACTGCCAGAAGCATATCCACGGCGGCGAAAGGGCTCAGGGCCACCATCAGGGCGACTTGCTGGCTGTGCCGGGAAACCCTGGTCAATGCCTGCTGGTCCAGCTTTTCCAGCAAATGGGTGTCAATGTGGTGAAGCATCTCTGAGTCATCGTAGTAATCAGGCAGAGTGGTCAACACCTGTTCTAGCATTGTCTGCTGAGGTTTTCCCTGATAAAGCTCTCTTAAATTACCAAGCCACTGCGTGCAGTGCTCGCTACTGTGACTTTGCTGGTGTGCATCGGCCTGTTTCTGGAGCCAGACGACCTCCCGGAAATCGTGTTGGTAACGGTAAAATTCCAAAGCCGCTTTGCTGATCATTCCCGCAAGAAAAACGAGTAATGCCGTAAATACAGCAGCCAGCACCCAGTGTGTATTGAGCAGGAACCGGTAGAGCTCTATGGTTTGCCACAGTGCCAGAAGAAACACCAAAGTCGTCAATCCGGTGATGGCCTTGCCAAGGAAATGGAGAGGTTTCAGGGCCAGAGCCGGGGAATCAAGAATCTTGTCCTGGACTCCGTCGCTGATAGAGTCCGGTATGTTCAGGGTGTCCTGAGTATCCAGAGGGGTAAAGTAAGGGTCTTCTTTTGCAGCCCCTTTTTTAATCGATGACGGGTCGGTCATAGAAACTTGTCTCCCAACAGGTCATTGAGAATGCTGTCGATTCGAATATGAGGCAATCGTCGGCCATAGTCCAGCTGAAGCCCGGAAGGCGGCATGATACGACGAAGTTGCCATCGGTCCAGCCTTTCCCACTCTTCTTTCGTGGGTATTTGTTCAGGAATGGGTGGGTGGCTCAGAATGCCTGGACCGTCTTCCGTGACTCCCTGAAGGACGGCTTTTCCCTGGTGCTCGATGTAGGAGGTTGAGCGGACAGCGGCCACGGCCTCACAGCGGACATCAACATCATTGAAGGTGGCTCTGCGCTGAGCCTCCCTGACCAGTTCGGCGGTTAAATATCGGATGTTCTCATGCTGATCCGGGAGCACCTGGTCAATTTTGCTGGCAGCAAAGGTGACCCTTTCAATCCGGGGGCGGATCAGCTTTCGTATCAGGCTATTGCGGCCATATTCAAAGCTATGGAGAATCTGGGTCAGTGAATAGTGCAGATTATCCATGGCTTCCTCGCCTCTGCTCAGTCCCTGGAGCACATCAATCAGTACCAGTTGGCGGTCAACTTTCTGAAAAGTGTTCCGGTAAAAGGGTTTGACCCACTGATTCAGGTAATGGTGAAAGTGTTTCTGACAAATGTGCAGTGCTGAATTCTCGGCAGCCCGGTGGACCTGGTTTGCCGTCAGAGTATCCAGGTGAGGCAGGGGAATAAATGGGAACTGACTTTCCGCCCCCTCTTTTGAAGCATGGAGCAGTCTGCCGGGCTGGATCAGGGTAAGCCCCTGGCGCTGGCAGTGGTGAAGAAATTCCTGCTGTTGCAGCCATAAGCGGGTCAGAGAGTTCGGAGAGATGGGGGATAATGGATCCAGCTGGGCAATGTTCTGAATAAAGGGAAGGCGATGGGCAAGGTGGCTCTGGTTTTCAAAAATTTTCTGATACTGCCTGCACCACTGAAGGTAACTCATTTCCAGAAGGGGCAGATCCAGTAACCACTCTCCGGGATAGTCGCGGATTTCAAGGAATAGTCGCCCGGTTGATTTTCGGTGTTTTCGCAGTATTCCAGGCCGGGTTCGAAACTTGATCTCCAGAAGACAGCCTGATTCATCCCGGGTTGCTTCTGGCCAGTGCCCTGAACTAAGGGCTTTGTTTCCTTTCAGGTAAGGAAAAACAGGCAGCCCGGGCAAAGGAGAAACATTGACTCCCAGTAAACGGTTCTGAAGTGCAGGGGGAAATGCGGCCAGAGCGGCCTCAGGATAGTGGCGGAGTTGATGGATCAGGCTGGTGATCAGGGTTGTTTTGCCACTGCCGCTTAGGCCGGTGATTCCGAGGCAGATACGGCGGTCAGACAGACGGTCAAGGCTCTCCGACAGGCTCTGGCCTGCGGATTTTGCCAAAGACAGAGTTTGCTGGCCTTTGTGCTGGATGGATTGCTTCAGTTGTCGGCGTATGGAGGTCATGTAAAAGCCGGAACAGTGATCACTATCAACAATTCTCTATAAAGGTACGTTGTCTGCCACAGGAAAGGCAAGGTAGCATTCGGGCAGGTTTTATCTCTGCATAAAGAAGAAGTAACTCAAGGAATACAGTATGAACCGATTTGCCTTATCTCTGGTGGCTGTTTTTGCACTGATGTTAAGCGTTACCTCTGTCCAGGCCGCGCAGTGGAAAAAACTGGGTGAGCGAGTGGCCACAAAGAACCTGAACAAGGGTCAAATTGATGTAGGTATGTCCGATGGCCGTTTTGAGCAGCTTCAACTGCGAGTCAAGGGGGCTGGTGTTCACTTTAAAAAAGTAGAAGTGAACTATGCCCTTGGCCGAAGTGAAGAGCTGGATATCCGTAAGATGATCAATGACGGTGGCAAGTCCGATGCTCTCAAGCTTTCTGGCAAGGGAAGAGCCATAAAAAGCGTCGAGTTCTGGTATGAGACCCGCAGTGGCAAAGCGGCTACGGTCACTTTATGGGGTAGAAAATCCTGAGCCTTTGGAAAGGCGTTAAGCTTCCTTAACGCAACTGCCAGGTTTCAGAGGAGGCCAGGTAGCCATTGGTGTACAGCGTTGTCTCTATTGTGACAGAGCGGCGCCGTACGGTCAGCGTCCTGACCACTTCATTTAAAACACCGCCGGGACTGTATTCAACCGGCTTTTCCTGATCCCCTTTTGCCAGACGCTTTCTGGCTGAGCGATCACGATGATGGCCAGGAAGGGGCTCTGAAGGCAATGCAGTAACTTTATCTACCGGCTGGATAGATGGTAAGGGTTGTACCGGTCTTTCGGGGAGGGGTTGAACGGGCTTCAGGGGCTTCTCCGGTTCGGCTTTTCTGACAAAATACCGTTGCAGGAAAGTCAACTGATCAGACTCCACTTCAAGGAGTTCTATGTTGCCATCGGCTCCCCGGCTATCCATTCTGAGAAAACCATCCACCTGGTGAAGGCTGAACTTTTCTGAGTAGCGGGATTTTTTCTCAGGTATGTAAATGTCTGAGCGTACTGCTATGGAGCGGCGGCTGTCGCCTTCAACCGTCATATTAATTTCTGAATGGCTGAGCTTTTTCCGGGCATTGTTTTCACTGCCGGTGCACAGGGTTCTTTCTGTGGTTCCCTGCCAGTTTCCCTGAAGCCGTGACAAGAAGGTGTGCAACTTTTTTTGCTCAGACGTGGAAAGTGCTTCGGGTGGTTTGTAGTCAAAAATATCGTCGCCAGCCTGAATCGTTGGGGAAGGTTCGTAGCAGGTGATTGCAACGGCATGGCTGGACAGGGTAAGGCAACTGATGATCGCCAGAGACAGTAAATGAGTTTTGCTACGACTAAATCCAGTTTTCATACCACCTTGCTGCTCAATTCCGGATTTTCTTTGAAGACGGTTGTGATGATCAGGGGGAGTCTACTGTCGGGGGACTCAAGGGACAACACAAAAAAGGCCGGTGGTTCAAATGGATTGGGTTTCTGGGTGCCAGGTCCTGTTTTTATATTTGTCTTTCCATTGATTTTATTGGGGTTTTTGCCACTTGTGGCGGATTTTTAAAGTTTGTACATTCGGCCAGCAATTTGTACATCAACTAAACAATGAGATGTTTTATGGGGATTTGGAGTAAAACTACCATCGCTGCAGCAGCCCTGGTGACCGGCTTTTCTTCAGTAGCCAGTGCGGATTATCAGTACGGTTTTGGGAATGTCAGTATTAACCGGCTGGACTGGTCCAATGGGACTGAAGGCCGTTCTGGCAAAAAGGACTTTACTTTCCTGGAGCTTGAAGGTGGGGCAGGCTTTGACTGGGGAGAAGTCTATGGCTTTTTTGATCTGGAAAACCCCCATAAGCACAATGAAGAAGCGGATGGAGACGGTCGTCGCACGGCCATGAAAGGGACTATTCGCTACTATCTGGGTGAAACCGGTTTTAACCTGTATGGCCATATTTATGATGTCAGCTCCAAAGGGTTTGATGAGCAGAACCGGCTGGCAGGGGTGGGCTTTAACTATCAGAATGCCAACTTCTTCTGGAAACCTTTCCTTGCTATCAACAACACCAATGCCACCGGCTTCAGTGGTTTTAACGGGTATGTGGCAGGCTGGGTGCTCGGATACAACTTCAAGCTGGCAGGTCAGGACTTTATGATGACTAACTGGCATGAGTATGAGTTTGACCGTGATACTCAATACCATATGGACTTTGATGCCGCTGGTAAGCCTGTGGGCGGTACTGGGACCAAGTCTGGAACCAATGGGGCGGTAGCGTTGTGGTGGAATGCCAATGATAAAATCACTGCAGGAGTGCAGTACCGTTATGCCAATGACAAGCTGGGCTCAAACAGCTATCAGAATGCCATGGTTTATACCCTGAAATATAACTTGTAGTAGTTCAGACCTGATCTGACAGTCACCGATTTTTCAGAGGGTGTCTGTCAGGTCAAATTCAGGCTACAAATTTTTCCTTCCAGATCTCTTTGCCATCTATCAGAGTTTCCATTGGCGTTCTT